>NZ_JBHIOZ010000001.1:0-2463 GCF_042195805.1 Bartonella sp. AP57NXGY
CCTAAAGAACGCACCTTTTGAAATTGACTATCTTTTTGACCATCCTTGGGTGTAAAAAAATCACTGAAATATTCCTCCAGCAATGAATCTTTTGGGATAACGGGTACCGAGGTGTTTGCATCCTGTTCTGTTCCTTCAACAGTCTGCGCCGTGGAAATATTCACAACTGTTTCCAAAAGCTCAGAAGCTAAATCAGGAATAGAAAGCAATGCCTTGCTTGTCTCGGCTCCCCAAGACAAACTCACTGATCCTGATAGAAACAAAGTCACACAAAAAACAACTCTTGTGATAAAAAACTTTAAAAACGTATTTTTACTCACGATACTTCTATCCATGACATGCCTTTAATCAAAGATGCAAAGAGCCCCACTAAATTTATCTACGTAAAACCAGCACGGCTCGATACTCTCTACCACTTTTACCATAAAAGAAAATGGTCACAGATCATTCTTTTCATGCAAAATCTCGTATCTGCAATCCATTATTTTATCTATTCTCTCCCGATTTTGGATCAGTTTTACTGAGGCCAGTATTCATTGTCGGTAAGAATGCTTTATTTGCCTGCGGCGGATTACGAAAATAGAAAAAGAAATCCTCATTTGGAGAAATTACCATCGGTGTTTTCTCTAAATTCTTGTATTGTTCCATCGCCAACCAAAAATCGTAAAAAGACGGATTAGCCTCCCTCGCATTCAATAAAAGACGAATACTTTCAGCTTGACCTTCACCACGGGTAATTTCAGCATCACGCTTTGCAGCTGCTACAATTTCTTCATATTCACGATTAGCTTCTGCCACAATACGATCTCGCTCCTGCTGACCACGAGCCCGGATATTTTCCGCAGCAGCTTCACGTTCAGCTGCCATTTGCCGATAGACATCTTCTGAAACAGCATCAGTCAAATCGGTTTTACGAATACGCACATCAACAATGGTAATACCCAACGAGCCTGCATCTACAGAAAATTGCTTCTGTACTTCAGCCATCATCGCGCCTCGTTCATCCGATAAGGCTGCTTTAAATTCTCGCTTACCATAAACAGCACGCAAAGCGTCAATAAACCGTGGTGCAAGGTTTTCACGTGCCGCAATTTGTGGACGCCCAGAAGCAATGCGCTGTAAAAACAACTTAGGATCTGTAATACGGTAAATAAAGAACGCATCCACCTCATAATACGCACCACCACGAACCTGTACAGATTGTGTAGGAACATCGTAACGCAATAACCGATTATCAACAATGATCATCTTATCGATAAAGGGCGCCTTGAAATAGATTCCAGGATTAGATTCTACCTGAACAATTTGTCCAAAACGCTTAATTGCTACTTGTTGACGAGGATAGACGATAAATACGGACATCCACAAAATCATCAAAACAAACACTATAGCACTAAAAACAAACAAAAAGCGAGATTGCTGCATAATTAATCTCCTCCAGAAATACGAGAATCTAAGAGTAACGCAGGACGCGCTGCTGTTGCCTTTACTTTTTCCGATGACTTGCTACGCAACAATTCATTCAAAGGTAAATAAGGCACCGCTGGAGAATTTGCCTGATCAAGAACCAGCTTATTTGGTGAAGAAAGAATCCGCCCCATCGTCTCCATATAGAGACGGTAGCGAGCAGCTTCTGGTGAAATCGCAGCCTCTCGAGCTATCGCCTGAAAACGTTCAGCACGCCCTGTTGCCTCTTCAACCATTTGTGCCTTTTCACCTTTTGCGATTTCCCGTGTGCGTGAAGCTTCACCATTTGCTAAACCAATTTTCGTAAAACGCACACGATTCCCCTCTTCAATCATTCTTCCACGTTCCTGCTCCGCCTGCTGAACAGAATTAAACGCAGCAGCAACCTTTGTCGGAGGAGCAGCTTCACTGATAGAAACACGGCTTATTTCGACACCAAGTTGATATTTATCCACAGTCAACTGGATAATCTTTCTAACGTCATTAGCAACTTCTTCTTTCTTGTCACGTAAAACATCATCAACCGGCCGCGAACCAATGACCTCACGCATTGCACTCTCAGCAACTTGGCGGACAGTTCCCTCTTGATCATTCACATTGAATAAAAACTGACTAGGGTATGAAATCCGATAATAAACGGAAAAATTAACATTAACGATATTTTGATCACTCGAAAGCATTAAACCATCACTTTGTTGCGCCTGACCGGGCTTCCCACCAATCGCGATTGTTTTTTCCGTTAAAGGGACTTTCATATAGGTCTCAATTGGCCAAAAATGAAAATGCAACCCATCACCAATAATGCCTTCTTTAGGGATGCCAAAGCGCAACTCTACCGCTTGTTCATTTTGCTGAACAATATAAATTGACTGGTATAGCCAAAAAAACACAATAAGCAGAAGGAATAAAACAGAAAAACTGCTTCTCCCGAATTGTTTAAACTGATCCTGCCCTTTGCGCAAAATTTCATTAAGATTAGGACCATTTTCGCCACCA
>NZ_JBHIOZ010000001.1:2563-13514 GCF_042195805.1 Bartonella sp. AP57NXGY
AATAGAATCCCAAGTTTTTCTTCCCATAATAATGGGCTTACGCAACGTCAAAGCTTTAAAGCGTTGCAAATCCGTCGATAAATGCCACGGCATGGCACCTTCACGACCGATAACACCATTTTCTGCAACAGCAGCAATTAAACAAATGGAAATCGTCATATTGCTACCGGCGCTTTAATATGGGGTTGTGCTTCATAATTAAGCAACTCAAAATCCTCAAATTGAAAAGAAAAAAGATCTGTTACCGCTGGATTTATGCGCATACATGGCAAAGCATTTGGTATACGAGACAATTGATATTTTGCCTGTTCAAAATGATTAGAATAAAGATGAGCATCTCCCAGAGTATGAATAAAATCGCCTACTTTAAGACCGCTTACTTGCGCAATCATCATCGTTAGCAATGCGTAGGATGCAATATTGAATGGAACACCTAAGAAAATATCCGCCGAACGCTGATAAAGTTGACAAGATAATTTCCCCTCCGCAATGTAAAATTGAAAAAGACAATGACACGGAGGCAACGCCATTTCCTCTATTAATGCAGGATTCCAAGCTGATACAATCAAGCGACGAGAATCTGGCGTTTCCTTAATCATCGTTAAAAGATTGTTAATTTGATCAATATGGCGTCCATCAGGAGCGGGCCAAGAACGCCACTGATAACCATAAACAGGACCAAGATTTCCCTTTTCATCAGCCCACTCGTCCCAAATTGACACACCATGCTCTTTCAACCAAGCGATATTTGTATCGCCTTTAAGAAACCACAAAAGTTCATAAATAATTGAACGTAAGTGTAGTTTCTTTGTTGTCAACAACGGAAATCCTGCTTGTAAATCAAAACGCATCTGATACCCAAAGATAGATCGCGTTCCAACACCCGTTCGATCTGTCCGATCAATACCCTGATTTAAAACATGAGATAAAAGAGCAAGATATGATTTCATGAGGGTATTATGTCCGATTCTTCTTATTATAGAAAATAAAAACTGTAAAATCCGTACAAACATAATTCAAATCTTTTTCCAAAAACATCTTACACAAGAAATTATCATGATCTAACTAAATTTTTGATGCAAAAGATAAAATACTATAGACAGCTTCTAAAAAAATGACATAAATGAACAAAGATGGATGAACATCAAATAAAGGGATCGACTATGGAAAAACAAGAAGCTTTAAAACCACATGATACAAGAAAACGTATCTGGGCTATCGTGTCCAGTGCATCAGGTAATCTAGTAGAATGGTATGACTTTTATGTTTATTCCTTTACATCTATTTATTTTGCATCACAATTCTTTCCCTCAGATGGCAATGACGTTACGCAACTTTTAAAAGCGGCGGGTGTTTTTGCTATTGGTTTTCTTATGCGCCCAATAGGCGGATGGCTTTTTGGCTTCATTGCCGATCGTTACGGACGCAAACGCTCAATGCTTATCTCTGTTTTTATGATGTGTGGTGGTTCGTTCTTAATCGCCCTACTTCCTACCTATGAAACCATTGGAATGGCAGCAGGAATTCTTTTACTTTTACTCAGAATGCTTCAGGGGCTTTCTGTCGGTGGTGAATATGGTACAACAGCAACTTATATGAGCGAAATCGCCCTCAAAAATCGCCGCGGATTTTTTAGCTCTTTCCAATATACCACACTGATTGGTGGTCAACTTCTAGCCAGTCTCGTTATATTCATTTTAGCGCTTTATCTCACCGAAGATCAGCTAAAAGCGTGGGGCTGGCGTATTCCATTTGCCATTGGTGGATGCGGCGCAATTGTTGCGATTTATCTACGCCGCACACTCCATGAGACAACGACCAAAGAAAGTCGTTCTAGTGCACAAGCTGGTAGTATTAGGGGACTTCTGAGCAACCACCGAAAAGCTTTCTTTCTGGTTATTGGCTTTACAGCTGGAGGATCGCTCACATTCTACACCTATACGACTTACATGCAGAAATATCTGATCACAACCACTGGCTTTGATAAACATACAGCCACAACAATCATGACAGCTGCACTCTTTGTTTTCATGTTACTCCAACCCCTCTTTGGTGCTCTTGCAGATAAAATTGGAACAAGAACTTCACTCCTTATTTGGAGTGTCTTATCTATTATCTTTACCATTCCTGGACTTAATATGATTGGTAGTACTGATAGTACATGGATTGCTTTATCAGTCATTACTGGAATGCTCTGCATTATGAGCTTTTATACATCTATCTCTGGCATTGTAAAATCAGAAATGTTTCCTGCTTCAGTACGAGCAATAGGAGTTGGGCTCTCTTATGCTATTGCCAACGCACTGTTTGGCGGTTCTGCTGAATATGTCGCACTTGGATTAAAAGATCTTGGATATGAATCTGTCTTCTATTTTTATATAACCGGCATGATGATTATTGCATTCATTGCTGTTCTCTTAATGCCAGATGCTCGCAAAAAAGGGTATTTACAAGGAGACGATATTCATTAACCTTTAATGTTAACAAACAAGGATTTTAACAAAAAAGCCCAGAGTACTGGGCTTTTTTTATATCCTTTCCGATAGAAGTTTAAAGCTCACAATTTTTTATCCCTTCAAACACTCTAAAGAAGCAATGTTCCCTCCTGCACACGCCGCTTATAAAAATAAATGGCTTCATATTATTATGTAATAAATACTTCTTTAGCTGAATTTAATTCACTGAAGATAAAAAACGTTTGATTTATTTTAATATTCCCATGCCCACTCAAAATCGAAGAAAAGTGATTATCTTTCAAGATAATTTTATCAATAATAAAGATTACACTCATGATTTTGTTTAATACGTTCTTAATAGTACCCCCTCATGCAAAACAAATTCTTTCATGAAAATAGAAAATACCATTATATTATGAATTCGCACACTTTTTTGAGAAACATTTCTCAATGCACCCAACTCCATTTCACAACGACACCCGTGAATGACATAACGTAAAAGCCCCGTAAAATATAAACATGAACATTACTCTCTTTACACTTAATAAAAGTGCAAGCCGCTATCATTATACTTTTGACGAACTCTTAATATTGTACTCCCCCTTAACACTTAAGCTCATTCATAAAAAGTATTTTAACAGATACACCAACCTCGCATGAAATAGTCAATAACATCATTTTACGAAACAACATCAAGCATATAAACTAAAGAGTATCATATCTTCATAAACACTCTGCATATGCAAATAATTCACAATCAAACAAAAAATAATATTTCCTTAAGGATAGTAAAAAGCGTATGATTTACGCAATGTAACAACACCATGAGCCCAAAACACCACTGATAGCTCTAGAAAAAATCTTTATGTTTCCCTAAAAAATTATCATGATACAATGGCGTTTTTATAATGCACATCGTAAATAGCTTTAAAAAGAAGAAAAGTTATAAATCTAAAAGGGGAATACTTCATGAATAATCAAACAACTTTAGATCCACATGATACAAGGAAACGTATTTTTGCTATCATATCCAGCGCATCAGGAAATCTGGTAGAATGGTACGACTTTTATGCTTACTCCTTTGCATCGGTTTATTTTGCATCACAATTTTTTCCTGAAGATGAAGATATTGTTACACAACTGTTAAAAACGGCAGGAATCTTTTTTATTGGCTTTCTTATGCGTCCAATTGGAGCATGGCTCTTTGGATACATTGCGGATCGTTATGGACGTAAACGCTCAATGCTTATTTCTGTTTTTATGATGTGTGGTGGCTCTTTTCTCATTGCCATACTTCCCACTTATAAAACCTTGGGAATAACAGCAGCATTTCTTCTCCTTTTAGTCCGTATGTTTCAAGGACTTTCCGTTGGCGGTGAATATGGTACAGCAGCAACTTATATGAGCGAAGTTGCGCCCAAAAATCGTCGTGGTCTCTTTGCTTCTTTTCAATATGCAACAACGATCTCAGGTCAACTTCTCGCAAGTTTTATAATATTTATTTTAGCCATTTACCTTAACGAGGATCAGTTAAAAGCATGGGGATGGCGTATTCCCTTTGTCATTGGTGGCTTTGGAGCAATCGTTGCAATTTATCTGCGTAGTTTGCTTCATGAAACAACAACCCACAAAAGCCGCTCTGAACAACACGCTGGTAGTCTTCGAGAACTTTTTCGCAATCATAAAAAAGCTTTCTTTTTGGTTGTTGGCTTTACAGCTGGTGGATCTCTCACATTTTATACATACACCACTTATATGCAAAAATATCTGATCACAACCACGGGCTTTGATAAACAAACCGCAACAACGATAATGACTGCCGCCCTCTTTGTTTTTGTGCTACTCCAACCCCTTTTTGGTTCCCTAGCCGATAAAATTGGAGCAAGAGCTTCACTCATTAGTTGGGGGGCATTATCCATTATCTGCACCATTCCTGTACTTAAAATGATCGGTAATGCCCATAATCCATGGACAGCACTCTTAATCATTATTGGAATACTCTGTGTTATGAGTTTTTATACGTCCATTGCTGGTATCATAAAAGCAGAATTGTTCCCTGCTTCAATCCGAGCAATTGGTGTTGGATTTGCTTTTGCCATTGGCAACGCACTCTTTGGCGGTTCTGCTGAATATGTAGCGCTTGGATTAAAAAATATGGGATACGAATCTGTTTTCTTTTTTTACATCGTTGGTATGATGGTCATTGCACTCATCTCTATTCTTCTTATGCCCGATATAGATAAAGGAGGATATCTCGATAAAGACGATAAACTTCATTAAACTTATTTTCTGGATAAAAAAAGCCCAAGAAATTGGGCTTTTTTTGATCTCCTCTCCACCCTAGTAAAGAACGAAAAGCCCGCCCCGCATTCATCTTACAAACAACTCAGTTTCTTTTAAATTGTCTATAGTTACTGCCCTCTTTATGTAATTTACTTGATAAGATTCTATGGGCAGCCCTACCCTAAATATTTATCACGATATCTAAAAAACACCTCATACGGAAAACCTTATCTGAGACTTACCTCACCCTCCTAAATGATGATGTGTTATGATACAATAAGATAATTAAGGACACAAAATCCCCTTTTACATTAACTTAAGCTTTATGAAATGTCTTCAGTTTTTGGGCTTTCTGCTCATAAAGACCATCTCTTCTATAATCCTCCGGTATGATGCCAATATTGCATTCTTCTCATCAAGTTTAAAGGTATCTTGATCTACTTTTCAATGTTCTCTCCCTTTAAATGCAATGTGATAACTTTTTATTCTACAACACAAGTAAAAATCTTAAAACGAATGACAACATAACTCTAATAAATCATCTTAAAGAGTTTCCCTAAGAAATTATTATAATACCATTGAATTTTTCTGGAAATCATAAACAATTATGTTTAGAAAATATGAACTATAAATCCAAAAGGGGAACAATTCATGAAAAATGAAACAACTTCAGCATCACAGGATGCAAGAAAACGTGTTTTTGCTATTATAGCAAGCGCATCAGGAAATCTCGTAGAATGGTATGATTTTTACGTTTACTCATTTGCATCAATTTATTTTGCATCACAATTCTTTCCCTCCGATGGTGATACGATTACGCCACTGTTAAAAACCGCAGGTGTGTTTTTTATTGGCTTTCTTATGCGCCCTATTGGAGCTTGGTTTTTAGGGTTTGTCGCCGATCGTTATGGACGTAAACGCTCGATGCTTATATCCATTTTTATGATGTGTGGTGGCTCTTTTTTCATCGCCATACTTCCCACCTATGAAACCTTAGGAGTAACATCAGCAATCCTTTTACTTTTAGCTCGGATGATGCAAGGACTTTCAGCAGGTGGTGAATATGGTACAGCAGCCACTTATATGAGCGAAGTTGCTCTCAAAAAACATCGTGGGCTTTTTGCTTCTTTCCAATCTGCCACCCTTATTACAGGTCAACTTCTTGCCAGCTTCATTATATTTATTCTAGCATCTTATCTCTCTGAAGATCAGTTAAAAGCATGGGGATGGCGCATTCCTTTTGTGATTGGTGGTTTCGGGGCAGTGATTGCGATTTATCTGCGTCGTTCTCTCCACGAAACAACCACGAAAGAAAGCCGCTCTCACAAACACTCTGGCAGTCTTAAGGAACTTCTCACCAAGCATACAAAAGCCGTTGTCGTAATTGCATGCTTTGCATCAGGAGGATCACTCACATTTTACACCTTTACGACTTATATGCAAAAATATCTGATCACAACCACCGGCTTTGATAAACATACCGCAACAACGATTATGACAGCTGTACTATTTATTTTCATCCTATTCCAACCCATAGCTGGTATCATAGCCGATAAAATTGGAACAAAAACTTTACTTATCATTTGGAGTATACTCTCTGTCATCTTTACATTTCCTGGACTCTGGATAATCGGTAATACGCATAGTATATGGGTTGCCTTTTCCGTCATTATTGGCTTGCTCTTCATTATGAGCATGTATACATCCATCTCTGGTGTCGTCAAATCAGCAATGTTTCCCTCTTCAATACGCGCATTAGGCGTTAGCATCTCTCATGCCATTGGCAACGCCTTATTTGGTGGTTCTGCTGAATACGTTGCGCTTGGATTAAAAAAGTACGGTCATGAATCACTCTTTTATTTTTATATAACCGTCGTGATGATCATGGCATTCATTGCTCTTCTCTTTGTCCCGAGTATGCGTAAAGGAGGCTACCTCCAAGAGGATGAAAAACATTAACCCTTTTTATCAACGAAAAAGCCCAAGAAATTGGGCTTTTTTTATCATTATCACAAATTTAATATTGTTTAAATTTTATGAAGTGCATTAAGGTGCTTAGCAACTAGATAATAAAAAGTCACACGACTTTTTCTACGCTCTCCAGACATCATCTCAGCCACTTTTGAAACAGCCATTTTAGCACTCTTCTCATCGGCTTCTAAAACATCTTGAACCCATTTTTCAACACGTTCTAACTCTTTTGGATCCGATGTAGCAACAAGCGCTGCATCCTGCTTTTTCATCACTAAAGCTAAACGACGGCTAAGTCGTTCTACTGCTGCTTCATCGGGATTTGAATCATATAGTTTAATATCTGCTAAATTATTTGTCATTTTGCATCATCTCCTCTCCAAAAATGAGCGGACTATACTTTACAGCCGCATCATATAGCTCCATAAATAATTAGAGGATTAAAAATATTAACAACCCCCCCTTTTCCTAAGACTGTTCTTCATCTATATTTAGAGGGCTGGTTTACCAGCTATGGTAATAAATGGACGGTGAAATAAACCTATTGGACCCGGGGGCGGTACCCGGCGCCTCCACCAAAATATAAGAAACCAAAATTATATTTTGGTGGGGGCGAAATAGGATCGACAAGGGTGTAAAGATCGCTCTTTTACTCGGCATTGTACCACCGTTATCGGGCTAAATGAGTAGTTGCAAATGACAACTATGCGGAAGCACGTCTCGCCGCTTAAGGTGGTGTGAATGTTTCAATTTAAGTCTTAAACCGTCGCAGGTTTAAGCGGGGTTCGGAGGCACCTGGCAACAGAAGCCTTCACTTTTTTAAATGTTGTTGATTGATCTTTCAGACATTATCAGACATTATTTACCATAGAGTTTCGTATTTATTCGATTTATTGAGGTGCATCGTAGAAAAAATCTGCTAATTTAAAATATATTCTGTCACACAATATCAATACGCCCCATTCTGCTACGTGAAATAAAAGGAATAAACTTCGATGGTTAAAGATCAAATCCGTTACGATATTCTCGTTCAGGATGCGCTTCGTGGAGTTATCCGTAAAGTTTTATCGGAAGTTGCCAAAGCAGGTCTTCCGGGAAATCATCATTTTTTTATAACTTTTTTGACAAATGCCCCAGGCGTTAAAATTTCTCCTCGGCTAAAAAATCGCTATCCCGAGCAAATGACAATCGTCTTACAACATCAATTTAGAGATCTCAGTGTTTCAGAAACAGCTTTCGAAGTAACCCTCTCTTTCAGGGAAATAACCGAAAAGCTCGTGATTCCTTTTACTTCCATTCAGGTCTTTTATGATCCTGTAGCAGCATTTGAAGCAGCATTTGATCTGCCCTCAAATCTGACCTCTGGAGAAAGTGAAAATTCAGAAAATACCTCAACTACGCCTATTACCTTATCAAACAAACAAAAAAAAGAAAATACGCTTACAAAAGAACAAAATCTCAGTACAAATAAAGAACCTTCAAATAACGATGCAAAACAAAATCAAAGTGCTGATGTTGTCTCTTTAGATTCCTTTCGGAAAAAATAATTTTTCTCATGACTGAATTGATTAATCTTCGCCAATTTCGAAAACAAAAAAAACGTACAGAAAAATCTCTTTGTGCTGAGCAAAATCGTTATCGTTTTGGACGAACAAAAACTGAAAAAAATTTTGAGCAGCAAAAATCTTTAAAAATGCAAAAATTTCTTGATCAAAATCGTTTGCGAAACGACGAATAAAGGTGGAAAAATGCACGAAAATAATTCTATCGATTGGTCAAAAGTCATTCCACGAAAGATATCTGTTCGCGTTGATGGACACGCAACAAGCGTCTCTTTAGAACCACCATTTTTAGATATTCTAAAAGATATAGCCCGCAAAAAAGGACAATCTTTAGCCTTTATTATTACCGATATTGATAGCAAAAGACCACAACAAGTAAATCTTTCGGCTTCGTTACGCGTTTATGCCCTTCAAAGCGTTCTCACCCAACGCCTTTAATGTTTGTGCTTATTTTTTACGTTCTCTTTCTGTCTGTTCAACTGAAACTGTTGTGACTTTTTAAGAGAAGTTTTTTTTAATCTAGAACTTCAATAAAAAAAAGACTACAAAAGAGAGATAATGAGTAATTTTTCTGATCATACCATACCTTTCTTTGAAGAAGATTCCCCTCCAGACCATGATAAGAAGAGCTCTGGTTTTTTCTCCCATACTCTAAAAGAACAAAAATCATATAACACAGACTATTTAGAACAACTCAATCCAGAACAGCAACAAGCTGTTATGAATACTGAGGGACCTCTTTTAGTTCTTGCAGGTGCTGGTACAGGAAAAACACGCGTTTTAACAACCCGTATTTCTCACATTTTACGCTCTGGACTTGCCTCTCCTCAGCAAATACTTGCTGTCACTTTCACCAACAAAGCAGCACGTGAAATGAAAATACGTATTGGTGAACTTATTGGAGAAGTTGTTGAAGGTATGCCTTGGCTTGGAACCTTTCATTCCACTGGAGCTAAAATTTTACGCCGTCACGCAGAGCTTGTTGATTTAAAAAGAAACTTTACAATTCTCGATAGCGATGATGTTCTTCGACTTTTAAAACAACTTATTCAAGCTGAAGGATTAGACGATAAGCGTTGGCCCGCACGAAACCTTGCCATGATGATTGATTCTTGGAAAAATCAAGGACTCTCACCAACACATATCTCAAAAAGTGATGCTCATTCCTTTGGTAATGGCATGGGACGTGAACTTTATCACAGTTATCAAAATCGATTAAAAGATCTTAATGCTTGTGATTTTGGTGACCTTCTACTTCATTCTATCTCTATCTTCCAACATAAT
The DNA here is from genome assembly GCF_042195805.1 of Bartonella sp. AP57NXGY. Taxonomy (NCBI): domain Bacteria; kingdom Pseudomonadati; phylum Pseudomonadota; class Alphaproteobacteria; order Hyphomicrobiales; family Bartonellaceae; genus Bartonella; species Bartonella sp. AP57NXGY. The sequence continues at coordinate 12,120 of NZ_JBHIOZ010000001.1, forward strand.
CCAGATATCCTTCGCGAATATCATTCTCAATTTCGTTATATTCTCGTCGATGAATATCAGGATACAAATACAGCACAATATCTTTGGCTTCGCCTTTTGGCCCAACATCCTCAAGGTCAACATGTTAATCTTTGTTGTGTTGGCGATGATGATCAATCCATTTATGGATGGCGTGGTGCAAAAGTCGAAAACATATTACGTTTTGAAAAAGATTTTCCTTCTGCTAAAATTATTCGTCTAGAACGCAATTATCGCTCAACATCTCATATTCTCAAAACCGCCTCCCATCTCATTGCGCATAATGAAGAAAGACTGGGAAAAGTCCTTTTTTCTGCTCAAATAAAGAGCGAGGAAGAAAAGGTAAAAATTCATTCAGCATGGGATTCGGCAGAAGAAGCACGAGCAATTGGAGAAGAAATCGAACGCGCACAACAAACCGGTCATGCATTAAATCATATGGCTATATTGGTACGCGCATCATTTCAAATGCGTGAATTTGAAGATCGCTTTGTAACGCTTGGCCTTAATTATCGCGTTATTGGTGGTCCTCGTTTTTATGAGCGGATGGAAATACGTGATGCCATGGCTTATTTACGCGTTGTTGTCCAACCCACTGATGATTTAGCTTTTGAGCGTGTTATTAATACACCGAAACGCGGCATAGGAGATGCAACCCTGCGCATTCTTTATGAGAGTGCACGTGCACGTGCTGTTCCTCTCTTTTCTGCTGCCGCTGACATCATTGAAACAGATGAATTAAAGCCTAAGGCACGCAGTGCGTTACGAAGCCTCATTGAAAACTTCCGCCGCTGGCAAAATATGCTTCAAGACACTCCTCATAGAGAACTTGCCGAGATCGTCCTTGATGATTCTGGTTATACAACCATGTGGTTAGAAGATCGTTCACCAGAGGCTCCTACAAGACTAGAAAATCTTAAAGAAATGATTCGTTCCATGGAACAATTTGAAAATCTTCAAAGTTTTTTGGAACATGTTGCACTCGTTATGGAAACGGAAAATAATGAAAATATGGATGCAGTCAACATCATGACACTTCATTCAGCCAAAGGGCTTGAATTTGAAACAATTTTTCTTCCAGGTTGGGAAGAAGGACTCTTTCCCCACCAGCGCTCATTAGATGAAGGTGGACGTTCAGGATTAGAAGAAGAACGGCGTCTTGCTTACGTAGGTCTAACAAGAGCAAAAAAACATTTGCATATATGGTTTGTATCGAATCGAAGAATTCATGGACTTTGGCAACCTGCTCTTCCCTCCCGTTTTCTAGATGAATTACCAGCAGAACATATAGAAGTTGTAGAAATGGAAACATCCTATGGTGGTTATGGAAAATCTTCCTTTCAATATCACGATTCTTTTTATAATGACTATGCAACA
>NZ_JBHIOZ010000001.1:13614-31295 GCF_042195805.1 Bartonella sp. AP57NXGY
TTTGTTTTATTCTGACTATCATTTCCATTTGCGAACAAAGGCTTCAATGGGCAAATTTTGCATATCAGGCAATGCGTCGTGAATTTTATTAAGTGGCCAATCCCACCAAGCCATATCTAAAAGGCATTCTATCACATGATTGGGAAAACGCATCCGCAATCGCTTAGCAGGCACCCCAACGACAATCGTATAAGGCATAACATCTTTTGTTATAACAGCGTTCGCGCCAATGATAGCGCCATGACCAATTGTCACCCCAGGCATAATAACCGCACCATGTCCAATCCACACATCATGCCCAATAATAACACGTTTTGCACAACGCCTTTCACGAAAACCACTATCTAATGCCATATAACGAAAATATTCGTTTGGACGATAGGTTATTTTATGCGTTGAAACGCGCTCCATAGGATGCTCCAACGCATTCATCCGTACATGAGATGCAATAGAACAAAAACGCCCAATATCGCTATAAATAGCCTCACTATTACGCTCTAAATAAGAAAAATCTCCAACGGTTACATCCCGTAAAATCACCCGCTCATTAATTTCCACATAGCGCCCTAATTTACAACCATGCAGCCGCGCTGTCGTATGGATACGAGGTTCACTTTCATGAAATCGAAGATCTTTCTCAATATTCATACATCTTTCACCAATGTTTTATCAATAGATATGGAAAGACATACCAATCAAGCCAATAAAATCAACCATGAAACAAACATTGCAAAACAAACCTGCCGATGTTACAATTTCTCGATCTATCTAAGAGAGTCAAACTATGAAAAATGTAATACGCATCTTGGGGCTGACAATCATATTTCTTGCAGGTGTTTTTATTTATGATACGCTGACAAATAAGCCTTTAGGTGATAACTTTACTCTCACTGATTCTAATGGAAAAAATATTACTGAGGCTGATGTTCGAAGCAAGCCTTCAATAATTTTTTTCGGCTTCACTATGTGTCCTGAAAGCTGCCCTACCACACTGATGAATCTTGATCGATGGCTTACAGCCCTTGGGCCTGAAGCTGATAAATTAGGTATATGGTTTGTGACTGTTGATCCTGAACGTGACACACCAAAAGTACTCCATGATTATCTCAGTAATTTTAACAATAAAATTGTTGGCATTAGTGGAGATCCTGATAAAGTTCATAAAATGGTCAATTCTTTCAACATCGTTGCTGAAAAAGTCCCTGAAACAGATGGAAACTATACATATAACCATACAGCAGCAATTTTTTTACTCAAAAAAGGTGGAAAATTAGCTGGCGTTATTCGTTATGACACGAAAGAAAGCGATAGCGAATTAAAAGATGAAATCGCCATTGAACGGTTAAAAAAACTCATCTTAAACTAAAAAAAAGCCGATCAAAAGAAAGAACAGCATGTCGCAACAAATTCGCCTCTATTATACTGCTTCTAAAAATGAAGCAGAACGGTTCTATACCCTTATAGAAACAGCCTTTGACGAAGAAGGTTATCCTCTTGCTCTTACAGAGATAGATGAACAAAATGCTGTATATGAGCTTTCTCTATATGTCGATCAAGACAATCAAGAGAACGCATTAAAACATTTTGCAAGCGTTCTCTCTATAGATTTTGATAAAATTAATATGGAAGTTTTACCCAACATTGATTGGGTACAAAAAAGCCTAGAAGGACTAAAACCTGTGCAAGCCGGTCCTTTTTTCCTTCATGGAAGTCACAACCGAAACGCCATTCCAGCAAATGTTCTCCCTATTGAAATTGAAGCTAATCAAGCTTTTGGCACCGGACATCATGGAACAACAGCCGGTTGTTTAGAAATGATTGCCAAAGTCATGAAACACGAAAATCCCCAAAATGCCCTTGATCTTGGTACTGGGAGCGGTGTACTAGCCATTGGCATAGCAATGCTCAAACCAATTACTGTGCTTGCATCCGATATTGACCCAATTGCTATTCAAGTTGCACAACACAATATCGAATTCAATGGTGTCAATGAATATGTTACAGCTATTACAGCAACAGGTTTTGCCCATGATGCAATTGCATCACGAGCTCCTTTTGATCTCATTGTTGCCAATATCCTTGCTAATCCGCTTATTGAACTTGTGCAAGAAGTGGTAACGGCACTTCAAAAAGGGGGATCACTTATACTCTCTGGAATTCTTGAAGAACAACATGCCCATGTTTTGGAGACTTATATAAAACAAGGACTGAAGCATATCGAAACATACCACCGGCAAGGATGGGTTACGATACACCTGAAATAAAATAAAAGAAAAGGACGTCGTTATGTATCAATCTTTTGAGGCGACAACAAATCCTGCTTATGCAGCAGAACGCATTTCTTGCCTTCGTAAAGAACTCGATCACCTTGGACTCGATGGTTTTCTTGTTCCGCGGTGCGATGAACACCAAGGAGAGTATGTCCCTCCTCATGCTCAACGCCTTAGCTGGTTAACCGGCTTTACTGGATCAGCTGGGATTGCACTGATTTTAAAAAACAAAGCCATCATATTTACAGATGGGCGATATAAGCTCCAAGTTCGCCAACAAACTGATCCTGATATTTTTAATTATGAAGATCTCATAACTTGTCCTCCCTCACAATGGCTTGAAAAAAATGGTCAAAAACTTTCTATTGGCTTTGATCCATGGCTCCACACGATTGCTGCCACCGATGCATTAAAAAACGCATTAGAAATGAAAGCAGGTGGAAAACTTGTAGAAGTTCAACATAATCCCATTGATCTGCTCTGGCATGATCAACCAAAATTACCACAATCTGCCTTATCAATTCACCCTCTCAAATATGCTGGGTGCGATACAGATGAAAAACTCGCTTTGATTTACAAAGATATACAGCAAACTCATGCAAATGCTTTTATTTTTACAGACCCCTCTTCCATTGCATGGACATTCAATATACGGGGCAATGATGTTTCCAACACGCCTTTTTCCCTTTGTTTTGCTCTCATTCCACTTAACAAAACACCAGCTTTATTCATTGACAGCAAAAAACTTGGTGTAGAACAGAAACAATATCTAGAACGTTATGCAAAATTATATGAACCAGAACAGCTTATTCCCAAGATCAAAGAGTATGTTCAAAAAGGGACAGTGTTTGCCTTAGATCCACAGCTAACATGCGAAAAATTACGAACTGTTATTGAAGAAAAAAATAGCTTTTTTATCACACTTACCGATCCTGCTGCTCTACCACGTGCCATTAAAAATGACACAGAACTCAATGGCGCACGCAAAGCGCATCTACGCGATGGTGTTGCCCTAACCCGTTTTTTTTCTTGGTTAGATAAACAAATACCAGGGTCAATAAGTGAAATTTCTGCTGCTCAAAAATTAGAAGAATTTCGCATAAATACAGCAAAAGAAATGGGAGAAAAACTTGAAGATCTTTCTTTTGATACAATCTCCGCAACAGGAGAAAATGGTGCCATTATTCATTATCGTGTAACAACGCAAACAAATAAACAACTCAAAGCCGGTGAACTTTACCTCGTTGATTCAGGTGGACAATATCGTGATGGCACGACTGATGTCACACGTACAGTAGCAATTGGGAATATTGGAGAAGAAGAAAAACGCTGTTTCACTCTTGTTCTCAAGGGCATGATTACTCTTTCAACTGCTTGCTTTCCCAAAAGAACCCGTGGACAAGACCTTGATGCTCTTGCACGCATTGCATTGTGGAAAGCTGGTTTTGATTATGCCCATGGCACCGGTCATGGTGTTGGATCTTATCTTTCTGTCCATGAAGGACCGCAAAATATTTCTCGTAAAGGGTGCCAAGAACTCATCTCCGGTATGATTCTTTCAAACGAGCCAGGCTATTACCGCGAAGGCGCTTTTGGTATCCGTCTTGAAAATTTGATGATTGTGAAGCCAGCACAAAAAATTGATGGTGGAGATATAGAAATGCTCTCGTTCGAAACACTTACACATTGCCCCATTGATCGACGGTTAATCCTTCCAGAGCTTTTGACACAAGAAGAACGACAATGGCTCAATGATTACCATGCGCGCGTTTATCAGATGAATGCACCTTACTTAAATGAAGAAGATAAAAAATGGGCAAAAGAAGCAACAATGCCCCTTTAAATGAAGCAACCTATAACTTTTACCCTTTCTACAAAACACTACACCCTTCTCTTTTAAAGAGAGAAGTGCGAATTTACCATCAGCAAACACAAAAAATATTTCTACAAGATACTTCAAGTTTTTTGCTGGTACGGTAAACGCTAACCTCGGTGAAGCAAGATGAGATACACCTATACGCGGTAATACTTATCTTGGCGATCTCCATCTAGACACTCTCATATCCCTAGTTTCTTTATATGGAAACTTTCGTTATATTTTGTAACCCTCCGCATCGTATTTCTAAAACACCTATTATAACCAGCTTATTACGCTGTTTGGATTCAAAAATTCTGCATATTTATTCGAATAAATTTTACCTTTTTGTTTGCTTCACAATGATAATTTATATTATTTTAATTCTTGAATCATTTACAATAGCTGTAATTCATTATAATACATATTGCTACAATGAAATAGAATCTGCCATGAAATAAAATTAAGTATTTAGAATTAAAAGAAGGAGCATGATGATAACATCAGCGTTAAGATTTTTTATTTATTTGCATAGTTAACAATACAATATTATTTTCTAGACTATTACTTACTGTTGAAAAAACGTTATCCACAATATAGATAGTTTCCAACTGCACAGTATAAAAACAACATATATGGAGGCATGTGTTTTTACCTGAATGTGTTATTCAGCTAAAAATTAACGACAATAACAGAGGATATAAAAACTAGATAACACAAAAACAGTCACGTAAATAAAGAAGATTCAAACTCTCTACAGAGTTTTACAAATGCTCTGAAAAATACACAATAAAACGTGTGTCTTATAGCTTGTTAGTTAACAAAATCTTAAGCACAGATCTTAGTAATCTATATCCTTTCCTTATCCAGTATTTTAGAAATAAAGTGACTATCTTAATGCGTATAATTTTATTTTATTCCGTAATATTATTATTTGGATACTATATTGGGCCTTCTGTATTGAAGGAAATTACTAAATTTAAGCGAGTTCCTATTGCTTTATTTTCTGAAAATCAAGTCATTACTCAAAATCAGTACGATAAATTATACGAAGAGTACGTAAAGACACAATATCCTGATAATATATACGAAGAGCGCCTAGAAATTGCAAAAAAATATCTGGATAATAAGAGTTATGGTGTATATCATGTTCTAAGCCCTGGGATGATAGTACTAATTCCTGAAAATATAAATCTTATCCATGCGAAAGTTGTTTGGTGTGCATGCCTTGTGGACTTATTACAGGGAGAGTACAATAAAAAATTTCCAGCATTATCCCTACCTACCTACCTACATACATAAGCTACATTCTCAATATAATTGGAAAGAAAACGATTTCATTTGGGCAAAAAATTTAGTCATGAACTCGACAGATCCAATGTTTAGATACGCACGAATGGTATTTAATTCTGAAATATTCTCAATCCAAATACTAGCTCTAATAAACGAAATTTCCTATGCTGAGAAATTTGAGAGAGATGAAGGAAGTCAGGAAAAAAATTATGCTGCTAGACGCATTAGCGAATATCCGAAATTTTGTAATGAAATTGGACAAGTGTACCATCTAATAATGCCTGATAAGTATAGGTACCAGTAATCTTTTATAAATTCAACATAATAAACAACTCGCATTTATATCCCTTATTCATTTATAGCGGAATGTTTTATTATATTTTGTAATCTTCCGCGTTACATTTCTATTACGTCATTATAATCGGTTTATTACGGCATTTTGGATTAAACTCTACATATTTGTTCAAAAATTTTACCTTTCTTCACAGTAATAATTTATATCTTTTACTAATAATAACCTTGCATATTCTTCATCATAATAGTTTAAGTTTAATATTTAAGCTCAGCGTTAATCATTTTTAATAACTTAATAAATATCAAAATATATTGGCATTCTATGTTTACAAAAAATAGCCCCTTTATCTCCTTTTTGATTCCAGCTCCCCCAAATGTAAGAGAGATAACCACACAAACAGCATACGCATCTTCTAGAAAACATCCTCTAAACATTATGTTTCTCAATCAGCTGTAGCCAAGCCTCTTCATCGATAACCTCAACACCTAATTCTTCAGCTTTAGCCAATTTGGAGCCCGCTCCAGGTCCTGCAACAAGAAGATCTGTTTTTTTAGAAAGTGAACCAGATGTTTTAGCCCCTAATCGCTCTGCCAATGCTTTTGCTTCATCGCGTGACATATGCGCCAAAGTTCCTGTAAAAACAATGATCTTCTCCGCTATTGGTGAAGAATCTGCTATGATAGGCTCCTCATCAAGAGGAGTTACTTCTTCAAGCAAAACAGATAAAATCTCACGGTTATGCGCTTCTCTATAAAAATCAACAATTGCGCCCCCTACCTGTGGTCCAATTCCTTCAATATTGGTAAGTTCCATCCAAGCCTCATTTCCTTCTTCATTTTCCTTATCACATGGCATAAATGCTTCCATAGCCGCAGTTTCAAAAGCTGTATAATTTTTATAAGCACGTGCAAGGCGGCGTGCATTCACTTCGCCAACATGACGAATCCCCAATGCAAACAAAAAACGGCTCAAAGGAATTTCTCGGCGCGCATTAATAGCATCATACAGTTTCCGAACTGAAACAATACCAAAACCTTCCATATTTTCCAAACGTATCAAAGACTTTTCTTGGCGCCGTTGTAAAGTAAAAATATCGGCTGGTGTATGAATACAAAGCGCCTCATCTTGAGCATAGAAAAAAAACTCTACCTGTTTTTTACCCAAGCCTTCAATATCAAAAGCATTGCGTGAAACAAAATGACGAATACGTTCAATTGCTTGTGCAGGACAAATAAGCCCCCCTGTACAGCGACGCACGGCTTCTCCCACTTCACGAACAGCATGACTCCCACAAGCTGGACACAAATGAGGAAAAATAAAAACAGCAGCATCTTTCGGGCGTTTTTCAATGATAACATCAATAACTTGAGGGATCACATCACCAGCACGTTGTACAATCACGCTATCACCTACACGGATATCACGTCCTTCACGAATGGGCTCTCCTTTATGACCAATTCCCTTAATATAATCCTCATTATGCAAACTAGCATTGGTCACCACCACTCCACCAACAGTAATAGGCGTAAGACGTGCAACAGGTGTCAAAGCTCCCGTGCGACCAACTTGAATGTCAATATCTTCCAAAAGCGCTATCGCTTTTTCTGCTGGAAATTTATGGGCGATAGCCCAACGCGGCGAACGAGAAACAAACCCCAAGCGCTTTTGGAGCATCAAATCATTAACCTTATAAACAATGCCATCAATATCATAGCTTAAAGAATGACGGCATTCTTCGATATCGTGATAATAGCAAATAATATCTTCTACTGTCTTAAAGACTTTTGTTAATGGATTGATAACAAAGCCATACTCTTTTAGCTTTTTCATCATCTCCATTTGACTTTCTGCCAATATTTCACTCACCTCACCACAAGCATAAGCAAAAAATTGAAGTTTTCTGCTAGCGGTTATCCGTGAATCAAGCTGACGGAGAGAACCAGCCGCCGCATTTCGAGGATTGGCAAAGGTTAACTTGCCCTTCTCTTGTTGGCTGATATTTAGTGCTTGGAAATCTTCCCGCCCCATATAAACTTCACCACGCACCTCAATGATATCAGGAAAATCACCTTGCAAAACTTGTGGAATATCAGCAATTGTTCGGGCATTTGCCGTCACATTTTCACCGACAGTTCCATCCCCACGCGTTGCCGCACGCACAAGCTGCCCCTTTTCGTAGCGCAAAGACAAAGATAAACCATCAATTTTTGGCTCCGCTGTTATTTCCAACACTTGTGTTTCTGGAAGCCGTAAAAAACGACGAATACGCTCAACAAATTCAGTAACATCTTCAGAGCTAAACGCATTATCAAGTGAAAGCATAGGCTGTGCATGAACAGATTTTTCAAATTTTTCAGAAATTGGTGCTCCAATTTTATGTGAAGGAGAATCAATACGTATAAGCTCTGGAAAAAGAGCTTCAATTTCTGCATTACGACGACGTAAAGCATCATATTCTGCATCAGAAATTTCAGGCTGATCATCACGATTATAAAGCACATCATGACGTGCAATCTCTTTTGCCAACCACTCTAATTCACGTTCTGCTTCAACAGCTGTGAGATTTTTATATGCATCTTTGTTCATAAAATCTATTCCAAATTACAAGCGCTGCCACAAGGGCCTCTCACGCCTCCTCATCAAGTGAATCTCAATAAATATAAGCTTTCTAGTATTTTTATCGCTGACTAATTACCTTTATGCGAGAAGCTTTTGAGCCGCTGCACGCGCTTCTTCAGTAATCTGTTCTCCAGCCAACATACGGGCAATTTCTTCTGCACGCTCATGTTCTTTCATTTTATGAATCGCAGTAACAAAGCGTCCTTTATCATGACTCTCAATTTTTGAAATAAGAAAATGACCATGCGCTTTCGATGCAACCTGTGGAGCATGCGTAATAGCGAAAACTTGGACATGTTCTGATAAGCGTTGCAACCGTTGCCCAATAGCCGCTGCAACAGCCCCCCCAACGCCTGTATCAATTTCATCAAAAATCAGCGTCGGTGCTGATCCTCGATCAGATAAAACAACTTTTAATGCCAGCAAAAAACGAGATAATTCACCGCCAGAAGCCACACTAAGCATCGGCCCAGCACGTGTTCCAGGATTTGTCCGCACCCAATATTCAATACGATCACATCCCTCTGCACTCCGCTTTTCCATATCACTTTGCATTTCAACAATAAATTCAGCCCTCTCTAACTTCAATGCCGGCAACTCAGCCATAACACTTTCAGATAAATGCCTTGCTGTCTCCCGACGCTTTATTGTTAAGGCTTGCGCCAATGTATCATAATTTTTCTTTGCCTGCTCTGCCTCATCTTCAAAACGTGTCAATATGGTCTGAGCCTCTTCAAAATCAGCCAGTTCAGCATCCATTTTATCGCGTAACTGAACCAATTCATCCGCAGAAACTTGATATTTACGAGCAAAACCCCGAAGAGCAAAAAGACGTTCTTCTATCCGTTCCAATTCATCAGGTTCAAAGTCCAATGCTCGTATTGCCACCTCAATACCTTCTTGTGCTGTTGCAAGTGCATGCAATGCCTCATCAATAGATTTCACCACTGGTGCAATAAGTTCTTGCGCCTCAGGAATTTTCCGCTCCAAACGCCTCACCAAATTGGAAAGCACTGGGATTGGTGATTTTTGACCCGTTAAAAGATCATCCGCTTCTTTTATATCCGTTGCTATTTTTTCTAATTTAAGCATATCTGCACGGCGAAGAGAAAGAGCATCTTCTTCACCAACTTGAAAATCAAGCTTTTCAAGCTCTTCTACACACGCACGAAGATAATCAACCTCACGTACAGCGCTCTCTACTTTAAGACGCTGCTGTTGCAAACGCTCCTCACATTCACGCCATGTGTGATAACACTGACGCAAATTTTCCACTTCATCTTCAAGACCACCAAAGGCATCTAATAATTGGCGATGTGTAGCAACATCAACAAGCGCACGATCATCATGTTGTCCATGGATTTCAACCAGCAAACGGCCAACACTCCGCATCAATGCAACACTAGACACCTGATCATTGATAAAAACACGGCTACGTCCATCACTTGATTGCACACGTCGTAAAATAATATCACCCTCATCATCAAGACCATTCTCACGAATAAGTTGACGTGCAGGATGTGAAACAGACACATCAAAAACAGCTGTGACCTGCCCGCGGTCAGCCCCATGACGCACAAGCGAAGCATCACCCCGCCCCCCTAGAGCAAGTGATAAAGCATCAAGGAGAATAGACTTCCCCGCACCCGTTTCTCCAGTTAAAACCGTCAACCCCGCTGTAAAATGAATATCGAGCGTTTCGATCAAAACAATATTATGAATCGAAAGCTGTACCAACATAGAGAATCAACGTACCCTCTTCTTGTCACCACCTAAAGCATTTGAGATCCAAGAAGATTTATGCTCACGTGGTGATATTTTATTCTTCTGCAAGAGATTATAAGAAAATTTATACCACTCACTTTTGGGATAATTACGTCCTAAAATAGCTGCTGCCGTCTGTGCTTCCGCCGTTAAGCCGAGAGCAAGATTAACCTCAGTCAAGCGGAAAAGTGCTTCTTCAATTTGATTTGTATCAGAATACTCTTCAACTACGGTACGAAACCGTCTACTTGCCGCAAGATAGCGCCGCCCCTCTTCATAATAACGGCCAATCTGCATTTCTTTACCAGCCAGCTGTTCGCGACCAAAACGGATTTTATCCTTAGCATCCTTGACATACTCAGAATTAGGATAACGCTCTATAAGAAGCTGCATAGCAGCAATAGCACGTTTCGTATCACGTTGATCACGTGTAACATCAGGAATCCGACGGAAAGAAGAAAGACCAATAATATAGTATGCATAAGCCGAGTCAGTCGACCCTGGATAAAGAGTAATATAGCGTTGAGCCATACTAATTGAATCATCATACTTTCCGAGTCGATAATTAGTAAAAGCACCCATGACCAAAGATTTACGTCCCCAGTCTGTATAAGCGTACTGTTTTTCAATCTTCAAAAACTTCTTCGATGCATCCCCAAGCCGCCCACTTTCAAGGCTAGCAAGCGCCTGATTATAGAGAACATCTGGTGGCTCTATTTTCAAAACATAAGCAGATGGATCAAGGGTATTTTTCTCTTTAAAGAGGCATCCCGCTAACATACAGGTGCTTCCCAAAAGCACCACCCCCAATATCTTGCGTACAATGTTAGATTTTCTATATGTCATATTTCCAATGCACACATGAGATTTTTTCATAGTTTTTCCGGCCTCCACAGAATATCACCTTGTAGCAAAAACAATTTATCAAAGGTTTTATACCATATCACTTTAAAATCCACATAACCAATTTAGCAGTTTAGGTCAATCATCCCCTTAAAAATCAAATAAACGATAAAAAAATCTTGCCAATTTTTTTACTTTTTCTCTAAAAAGCTTTTTTCATAATATGATTCGTCTGCCAAAACAGCCTTCACCAATTGCGCATTAATTCTATGCCCACTACAATAAGAACGAAATAATCCAATAAAAGGTGCCCCAAGCAAAGCAGTATCACCAATCGCATCAAGCATCTTGTGCCGAACACATTCATTCTCCCAATAAGGACCATCGGGATTTAAAATTTTATCATTAAGGTCGATAACAAGAGAATTTTCCAAAGAAGCGCCTCTCGCCTTTCCAGAAAGCCTTAATTCTTCCACGTCTTTGATAAAACCAAAAGTGCGCGCACGTGACAAATCATCCCTAAACCCTCGTGTGGTAAGATCAAAACTGAAATGTTGCTTACCAATAACAGAAGAAGGAAAAGAGATCGTTATATCAAAACGACGTCCATCGAATGGCAAAAGCTCTGCAACACCATGAGCTCCTTCAACCCGCACCGGCTTTTTTATAATGAAATAAGAACGCAACGCATTTTGCTGTACAATACCAACATCTTCAAAAGCTTGGCAATATAGCCACGCTGAACCATCCAAAATAGGAATCTCATTATGTGACACTTCAATAACAAGATTATCCAAATTATAAGCAGCAATTGCCGCCATCAAATGTTCAATTGTTTCAACCCTTACATCTCCATCTCCAAGTACTGTTGATAATTCAGTTTCTCCTGTTTGCGATGCATGGGCTTGAAATATTTTCTCTGTTCCGTCTAATCCACAACGCTTAAAAACAATACCACACCCAACATCCGCTGGACAAACCTTTACCACTGACAAACAGCCACTATGAACGCCAATCCCCTTAAATGTTACTGCTTTTTTAAGAGTAGACTGATATTTTGGTACTAAATTCATCATATCATTTTATTAAATTGCTTGTACATCTTTTAACAAAATTTATAAAACTATAAAAAATATTCATAGTAAATAATACAAAAAAACCGCTTATTGTAAGCGGTTTTTTTAAAACAAAGTATTTTATCCAAAATACAGTAATATATTTTACTGTATAATTTTTGTCTGATCATTAAAGAAATAATAAAATTTCTTACTTTACCTCATTTTTCATCAATTAATTTGCCTGACGACGTAAAAATGCTGGTATTTCCAACTGATCTTCTTCACTTATAAAAGTACGCTGATCTTGTGGTACCTGAGGATGCAGCTCACCAGAACGACGTGGAACATAAACAGAAGCATCTTGAGAAAGCGCCTGAGAGTTTTTATTGTAAACATGAGAATCTTTCTGCTGAGACGATCTAACAGCAGGCTCCAGCCTCGCTTCTGGCTCAGCTTCTTCACGATGTGTCAAGCTCTGTTTCAAACGCTGCCAAAGATTACGAGGACCCTGATCCGTCACAAATGTTCTTTGGCTTTGTCCATGAGCAACAGGAGGAAAATCCTTTAACTCAGGCATACGCATTGGAGCGCGCGCTTGCATTTGTTGCATTTGTTTTGGTTGCACTGGCTTTTCTTTTTGCTTCACAAGCCCTGTCATCTCATCAAGAACATGCGCTGTTGCCTCCATACTCACAGGAGCCGTCATCGCCTGTTGAGAACCACGGCTTACTTGCATACGAGGCACATTTGATCTCTGTTCCTGAACAGCATTTGAACCATACGCAACAGCATTCGTGGCACTTCGTGTCGTCATTGCTTCTGCAGGTTGTGCAAAAATTTGACTTTTGGGACGGAACTGTTCTCCGGTTGATTTACCCTTCTCTATTTCAAGTGATTCGATCACTTCTACCATTGACTCAGAACGCAGAGGCGATGATTGAACATGAAAAGAACTATGTGACGTTCCAGGATCGCTCTTGCGTATTGAAGAAGCAGGCCTTTGAATCTGAGGATGAGAGGACTGAACCACATCACTAACTTCACGATCAATACCGGTGGCAACCACAGAAACACGAATAACACCTTCCAATGACTCATCATCAATAGCGCCAAAGATCACATTCGCATCAGCATCTACTTCTTCACGAATACGATTAGCAGCTTCATCAACCTCAAAGAGAGTCATATCACGACCACCCGTAATAGAAATCAATAAACCACGCGCCCCACGCATAGAGGTATCATCCAACAATGGATTTGCAATAGCAGCTTCAGCCGCAGCCAAAGCACGCCCATCACCAGATGCCTCACCCGTTCCCATCATAGCTCGACCCATTTCGTGCATAACAGAACGAACATCAGCAAAATCAAGGTTAATCAAACCCTCTTTAATCATCAAATCCGTAATGGAAGCAACACCAGAATAAAGCACTTGGTCAGCCATAGCAAAAGCATCAGCAAACGTTGTCTTATCATTTGCAATACGGAAAAGATTTTGATTGGGAATAACAATCAATGTATCGACAGACTTTTGTAATTCTTCAATACCAGCCTCTGCCGTTTTCATACGACGTGCGCCTTCAAACTGAAACGGCTTTGTCACAACACCAACAGTCAAAATACCTTTTTCACGCGCTGCGCGAGCAACAACGGGAGCAGCCCCTGTTCCAGTTCCTCCCCCCATACCAGCAGTAATGAAAACCATATGAGAGTCTGCAAGATGATCAATAATTTCATCAATACATTCCTCCGCCGCCGCTTGTCCAACTTCAGGCAAAGCCCCAGCACCCAAACCTTCTGTCACAGCTGCCCCAAGTTGGATAACACGTTCAGCCTTTGACATAGCCAAAGCCTGTGCATCCGTATTTGCAACAACAAAGTCAACTCCCTGAAGACCAGCATTTATCATATTATTCACGGCATTCCCGCCACCACCTCCAACACCAAAAACGGTAATGCGTGGCTTCAATTCCGCGATATCTGGCCGATGCAGATTAATCGTCATTTTCTTTTCCTTCTCATAAGACACCGCAAGCCAAAGCGATGAAATTTATCCAACTAGACTTAACTAAAAACTCTCACGCAACCACTGACCAACACGCTGAAAATATCCACGCGTGCCCATCGATAAATGATTTCCTGCCGCCTGCATTGTTTTTTCTTCAAAACCCACCAATTGCGGATAAATTAACAACCCAACAGCAGATGTAAACGCCGCCCCTTTTGCAAGAGAAGGAAGCCTCGAAATACCTAAAGGCCGCCCGATACGAACATTTCTTCCTAATATAGTACGTGCCATTTCTGGCAATCCTGTTAACTGGCTTGCTCCCCCAGTCAAAATAACACGTTTACCAATGATGTGACCAAAACCAGAACGATTTAAACAATCACGGACCATTTCTAAAATTTCTTCAACACGCGCACGAATGATACGCCCAAGAACCGCGCGAGGATATTGAGTTTCACGCTGTTCACTCCCAATTTCTGCTACATTAATCATTTGCCGCTCATCAGCACTTGTTAAAAGTGCTGAACCATAAACAACTTTTAAACGTTCCGCCTCTGTTAAAGACATAGAAAATCCGCGCGCAACATCAAGAGTGACATGATGCCCCCCAACAGCAAGAGCATCTGCATGAATAAATTTCCCCTCAAAAAACACTGAAAATGTTGTTGTTCCACCACCAAAATCAATACATGCAGCCCCTAAACGCGCCTCATCATTCATCAAGACAGCAAGACCACTTGCAAAGGGAGTAGCAACCATTGCTTCAACACTCAAATGTGCACGATTAATACAAGTTTCCAAATTACGCAAAGAGGCTGTTTCTGCTGTTACCACATGCACGTCGACACCAAATGTTTCCCCTGCCATGCCAATAGGATCAAAAATTCCTTTATCTCCATCCAATACATAAGAAACTGGAACTGAGTGCATAACATGACGTTCAGCATCAAAGGCTTTACGCGAAACATCTGAAAAGGCCATACGCATATCACGCTTGGTGACTTCACGACCATTCAAATGAACCTTTCCATTAATCAAAGCACTTTGTAATCGACTTGAGGAAAAATTCACAATCACTGAATCCACCACCAAACCCGCCATTTTTTCTGCCGCATCAACAGCCAATCTTATTGATTGTTCTGCTGCAAACATATCCATAACAACACCGGATTTAATACCACGTGAACGCTGCACTCCAAAGCCTAGAATTTCCGTAGAATGTGTACGACCATGTAAATAGTGTGCATGCTTCAAAGGACGCAAACAAGCAATAAGACAAACAATCTTACTTGAACCGACATCAAGTACCGTTAAAAAACGTGTTTTACGCCCCTTCAAATGATGTGATCTGAGTAGCATCATAGGCTTCCTGCCTTTCGCGCTTTTAAAATACGTTCTTCTTCTGCTACAGTAGTATGATAACGCTCCAACGTTTCATCTGATAAAGAAACAGTAATTCGATCAGCAAGACGTAAATCAACACTGAGAATATCGCGAGATAAAAGATCTTGCATTGTACCGGACGAAAAAAGAGAAGAAAGCCTTTCAAGAGCACCATTTTCAGGCAACATAACGCGCATTCCATTATTCAAAACAAGATCCCAACGTCGATCACCTACCCGCACAAAAGCACGAATACGATCATATACTTCCGGATAGACTGACAGCGCTTGAATAAACACTTTAGCAGCATTTTGTGCACCCTGCCCAACCACAAGAGGTAAATCCCGAACAATTTCTCCTTTAAAAGGCACAATGACACGACCTGTATTATCAACAATATCCATTATGCCATCATGTTGCCAAATGGCATAGGGTTCACGCTCCACGATGGAAATGCGCATTCTATTGGGATAAATTTTCTGAACATTAGCCGATTGCACCCAAGCCTGTTTTTCCAACAGAGAACGCGCTCTTTCAACATCAAAAGTGAATATAGAAGGCGCAACATCAAGTTTTAAAATTTTAAAAATATCCTGCTTTGCCAAGCGCTTATTACCGCTTATATCGACATGAGTGACCACAAAACTACTATCCAATATGATCGTATTTACGATCACAGCCATCTGACCACTTGATGAAAGTCCATAAAAAGCCGTAACAAAGAAAAACCACACAACAGCAAAAGAGCCAAAATGGCGTGGAATATGAATATTGACAAAAACAAACTCAAACATAAACCGAAGAAAACGACGATAAAGACGTGGCAAAGCCGGCACTGAAAGCACCTCCATCGGAACATTTGTTTTATTAACATTCAACGCATACATGATGCGTCCTCCACCATCCATTGAACAATATCGCCGTAAGTACGGCCGCTCGCTTTTGCAATATCAGGAAGAAGAGACGTCGAGGTCATACCTGGTTGCGTATTAATTTCAAGCCAAACCAATTCTCCCGTTTTTTCATCAAAACGAAAATCAGAACGGCTAACACCTCGACACCCTATCGCCTGATGGGCTGCTAAAGACATTCTTTGCACACTTTGGTAAATATTTAGTGAAAGTTGTGCAGGACAAATATGAAGAGAACCACCCGTTTTATATTTTGAGTCATAATCGTAGAATGGAAAGTGTTTATCGGGAAGAATTTCACACACATCCAGCACTTCGTTCCCCAAAACAGCACAAGTCAATTCACGACCAGGAATATATTTTTCAATCATCACCTCATCGGCATACCCCCACTCAGCTCCCCCAATATTATGCGGCGGTGCAGCTTCATTTCCTTGAACAATGACAACACCAAAACTTGATCCTTCACACACAGGTTTAATTACATAAGGAGGCTCCATGGGATGCGTTCGGCCCAAAGCAAAGCGGCTCATGATACGAGAAGGAGCAACACAAACCCCAACATTTGCAACGATAATTTTTGCACGTCCCTTATCCATTGCCAAAGCAGATGCCATCACGCCAGAATGAGTATAAGGAATTTTTAAATATTCAAGAATCCCCTGAATCCGGCCATCTTCACCAAATGGACCATGCAATGCATTGAAGGCAATATCGGGCTGCAACTGTTCAAGAACAGAAGCAATATGAGCATCAACATCCA
The DNA here is from genome assembly GCF_042195805.1 of Bartonella sp. AP57NXGY. Taxonomy (NCBI): domain Bacteria; kingdom Pseudomonadati; phylum Pseudomonadota; class Alphaproteobacteria; order Hyphomicrobiales; family Bartonellaceae; genus Bartonella; species Bartonella sp. AP57NXGY. Next base: position 30,677 of record NZ_JBHIOZ010000001.1, read on the forward strand.
CGCGGCTCACGCGATACCCCTGCACCTCTAAAACATCAGCACACGCCGCCCCTGAAGATAAACTTATAGACCGTTCAGAAGAAAAACCTCCCATTAACACAGCTATATGTTTATCTTTCATAATAAATCACCCTCTTTCGCATACTATATGTAGTCTATATAGAATACATCAGCACTACATACAGGAAAAACAAAGTTTATCCTTGCGAATCAATAACCTAGCATTTTGCATAATGAATCAGACTCAAAAGCCTGATGCAAGAGATTCTTTGTTAATTTATTGATTCTTAATAGAAATTTTTTATTATCTCTTTGAAATGACTCAATTTTTTATTTTCACTTTTTAGTGAACAATAAATCAATGAAATGGATCAAAAGGAGAAACACTTCGACCACGCTCAAATTGACCAATACGCTCTATTTCCCATTGTAAAAGGTGGGCTGAATTTGCAAAAACACGCGCACGCACTGTTTCTCCCAATGCTTCAAGATCATATCCTGTTGCTTGCCCTGTATTAATCATAAAATTACAGTGCATTTCACTCATTTGAGCGCCACCAATCTGTAAACCACGACACCCTGCTTCATCAATCACGCGCCACGCGGATGTATTCTCAGG
>NZ_JBHIOZ010000001.1:31395-49212 GCF_042195805.1 Bartonella sp. AP57NXGY
TTCATTTTGAGAGCTCCTCCAAGACCTCCAGGAATACCATGATAAAAATGAAAACCTGCAATCTCAGCTTCTAAAGCGGCAGCAGCTAAATGTTTATCCGCCGTACCAGCACCAACTAAAAAGCCTTTTGGAGAAACTTGCTTCACTTGCCCAAATTTTTTTGGCGAAAGACGAATCACAACACCAGGAACCCCCCCATCACGCACCAGAAGATTAGAACCAATACCGACAATTGTTACAGGAACAAATTCAGGCAAATTTTGAAGAAAGAGAGCCAAATCTTCTTCATCGACAGGCTGATAAAAAAGCTCTGCCAACCCGCCCGTGCGAAACCACGTTACCTTACGCATCTCAACATTAGGTGTAAGCTTTCCTCTCACGCCACCTAACAGTGGTTGCAATTGCGCCAATAGCGCCTCACCATCAATGTGCTGAAAATTTATCATGACCATCCAATACCGCTAACTGATGAGGCAAAGCACAAGCCCATTGTGTGATATTGCCAGCACCAAGAAAAACAACATAATCCTCTGCCTGAGCAAATTTTGAGACAAGAGACACAACATCTTCCAAACCATGTATCAAGCGCACATCACGATGACCCGCCATTTTAATATGCTCTACCAATTCTTGAGAACCAAATCCTACAATAGGCTCTTCACCAGCCGCATAAACGGGCGTAATCAACACTGTATCTGCATCATTAAAACAAGCAGCAAAATCATCAAATAAATGATACAAACGCGAATACCGATGGGGTTGTGCAATCGCAATAACACGCCCTTTTGCACTCTCACGTGCAGCACGCAAAACAGCCTTTATTTCAACAGGATGATGTCCATAATCATCAAATATTTCAATGCCACGCCAACTTCCTGTTCGCGTAAAACGCCGTTTTACTCCGCCAAATTCTGCTAAGCCCCTTTTTATAGCTTCATTTGAAATGCCAAGTTCATGCGCAATAGCAATCGCCGCCGTTGCATTGGCAACATTATGCTGCCCTGCCATGGGCAAAAGCAAATTTTTCAACTCAATCTTTCTTCCTGTTTTGCGTGAGCGAACAAGAACATCAAAATGCGTTTTTTGACCATCCATCGAAAGATTAAGAAAACGAACATCCGCTTGTGGATTTGCACCATAAGTGATCACCCAACGATCATCAATACGGCCCGCCAATGACTGAACCTCTGGATGATCAAGACACAAAACAGCAAAACCATAAAAAGGAACATTTTCTACGAATTGCCGAAAAGCCTCACGCACAGCATCAAAACTTCCATAATGATCCAAATGCTCAGCGTCAATATTAGTAATAACAGCAATATCAGCAGGCAGCTTTAAAAATGTACCATCACTTTCATCAGCTTCAACAATCATCCAATCGCCATCTCCCGTACGAGAATTCGTACCATAAGCATTAATAATACCGCCATTAATCACCACTGGATCAAAATGACCAGCATCAAGAAGGGCTGCGACCATTGATGTGGTTGTTGTTTTACCATGTGTACCACCCACTGCAATTGCACGCCGAAATCGCATCAGCTCCGCCAGCATTTCTGCACGTCTGACAAGCGGCAAATGTCTTTCCTTTGCAGCAATATACTCAGGATTTGTTTTTTTAACGGCAGTAGAAAAAACAACAACCTCTGCATTCCCTAAGTTTTCAGCACAATGACCTATATGAACGTTAATTCCTTTTTTCCGCAAACGTTCAACATTTGCACTTTCAACTTGATCTGACCCTTGAACTTTATAGCCAAGATTATAAAAAACCTCCGCAATTCCACTCATACCGATCCCCCCGATTCCGATAAAATGGATAACGCCTATATCAAGTGGCATTTTCATTAAAAAGCTCCTCTTTTATATCTGACAACAATCGCCCTGCAGTTAAGGATTCAGCCATATCAGCAAGGCGACGGGTTGCATGAGGTTGTCCAACTTTTTTTGCAGCAAGCGCTTGTTTTTCCAATAAATGGGGCGCACAACAAGCGTGCATTAAAAGAGAAGAAAGCTTTTGTGCATTTAAATCTTTTTCTGATATAATTTGTGCTCCCCCCACACGAGCAAGCAAAGCTGCATTGGCAGCCTGATCATGATCTAAAGCATGGGGATAGGGAACAAGCAGAGCAGGTCTACCAATCACCGCTATCTCACAAACGGACGAAGCCCCAGCGCGCGACAAAATAAAATGAGCATGTGCCATACGTTCAGCCATATCATCAAAGAAAGGAGCAACTTCTGCTTGTACCCCCATATCACGATAGATTTTGATCAACCTTCCTGCTTCACCGCGGACTTGCTGTACAATTCGTAAACGTTTACGGTTCTTATCATCAAATAAAGCAATAGCTTCTGGAACAATATGTGAAAAAGCAGAAGCCCCTTGACTACCTCCAAAAATCAAAAAATTAAATGGCTTTTCTCCCTCTGAAGAATGATAAGGAATTTTGGCCGCCTTCAACACAGCCTCACGGACAGGATTCCCCGTCAAAAGTATTTTATGAGCATAAGCGCCATTTGGCGACAACAAACCACCAGCGATTGCACGCACAAAAATTGCCAACACCCGATTGGCACGCCCCATAACAGCATTTTGTTCATGAATAAATGTCACACGCCTCGTTAAAGCCGCAATAAAAAGAGGAGGAAAGCTCGGATACCCCCCAAATCCTCCAACAAGAACAGGACGTAATTTATAAAACAACGCCAACGATTGCCCCATACCCCTTAGCAAAGACCAAAACGTCTTTATCAGAGCAAAAGGATGGCGTCGTGTAAATGTTGCCGATGAAACGATATGAATATGCTCTTCATCAAAACACCGAACAAAAGGGCGTGCTCTTTCATCTGTTATTAAATGAACATCATATCCACGCTGCCTTAATTCAACAGAAAGGGCTTCAGCAGGAAAAAGATGTCCACCTGTACCACCAGCCACCAAAATAATAACTTTTTTATCATTCATAAGGGGTATCCAAGACAGAAGAGGAAGAAAAAGCTGAAAGGCGCGCTTCTGGCCAACGACGTGTTAAACTAAGCAAAATGCCCATTGAAAACGCAATCGCCACCATCGAAGAACCACCATAAGAAATAAAAGGCAATGTCATACCTTTTGGAGGAATTAAGTGAAGATTAACGGCCATATTAATAGCTGATTGAAAGCCAATCATCATTGCTATGCCAGTAATACCAAGACGTATAAAGGAATCACGTGTATTCATGGCTATATACAATGAACGCATAACGATAAAGCCAAACAGCATCATAATTAATAAACAAAGAATAATACCATATTCTTCAGCAGCAACGGAAAATACAAAATCTGTATGGCTATCAGGAATGATACGTTTTACTGTGCCCTCCCCAGGACCTTGCCCAAACCAACCACCATTCAAAATAGCCTCACGTCCCACATCCACTTGAAAAGTATCTCCTTCACCTGTCAAAAAACCATTGATCCGCTCGCGCACATGATGCAGAAAAAAATAAGCTAAAATAATTCCTACAACGCCTAAAATGAGAAAGAGAAAAATAATAGTAAGAGGGACACCAGCAATAAAAAACAGCCCCCCCCATGTTGCACTTATTAAAACTGTTTGTCCAATATCAGGCTGCAAAACCAGAAGCACACAACAAATGGCATAAAGTAGAATCGCTAACGTATAACCCAGAATGCCCCTCTTGCGTATCTGTTCCGAAAAAAGCCAAGCGGACATAACCACAAAAGCTGGCTTCATAAACTCTGAAGCCTGTACAGAAAAACCAAATAGTAGAATCCACCTCCGTGCTCCCTTTAATTCTGGACCCCAAAATAAGGTTGCAACCATAAGAGCAAGCGTTACAATGAGCAAAAGAGCACATAAACGACGAATATTAGAAAGCGAAAAAAAGGAAATGGTAACCATCGTAAAAAATGCTGAAATGCTAAAAATGATATGCCACCGAACAAAATAAAAACTATCAGCAATTCCGATTTTTTTTGCAATAATAGGGCTGGCAGCAAAAGACAGCATAATGCCAATTCCCATTAAAATTAAACAAGCTGCAAAGATAGAGCGATCAATCGTCCACCACCAATTAGCAATTGGATCTCTATCTGCACGCGTCACCATGGTATCCACCTTATCCATTTTATAAATTATCTCAAAGTAATATGGTTCCCCAGCCTGTTTAACAAACACTTTAAAAACTAAATTACACAAAAAAAGATTCTGGAGTCTTAACGCAAAAATATTTTTTTATAACTGATGCTTTTTTATTGTAACTGCATCACAAAAGAGACAAATGCTTCGCCTCGCATTTCATAATTTTTAAATTGGTCATAACTTGCACAAGCAGGTGACAAAAGAACCGTCACCTCTTTTGCCTGAAAACCCATTGCGTCAACAGCTGCTTCACACACCGCATTTTTCAAAGTTAAGCTCATAGAAAAGGGAAAAGCAGATCCAATAGTGCGAGCAAATTCTTCCGCCGCGCTCCCAATCAAATAGGCTTTACGAATTTTAGGAAAAAATTCTCTAAGAGACTCTATCCCTCCCTTTTTTGCCTGTCCTCCAACAATCCAAAAAATATCATTAAAGGTGGAAAGCGCAGGAGCTGTTGCATCTGCATTAGTAGCCTTGCTGTCATTGATAAACAAAACCGCCCCCATTTTACGCACCTGCTGCATACGATGATCCAACCCTTTATAACTTGCCAAATGCTTGTTCACAGAAGGATCGGTTATTTTTAAAGCCTGCAATGTTGCTAATGCCATAAGGGCATTTTGCGCATTATGACTCCCACGTAACCCCGCCATAGGAGCAAGATCTGCAAGCATATGACTCTGTCCTTGACGAACAGAAAAGAGCTTGGTCCCATCTGCATAAAAACCATTTTCAACAAAATGATCCTTGGAAATTGCCTCAATTTGCTTCCCATCATGAAGTAACTGTTGATATAAAACCCGACAAGCTGCATCATCAACTGAAATGAAAGCCTGAGAAGCCTGAGCAATCAGATGCCTTTTGGTTTGCACATAACAGGCAAAACTCCCATGTCGATCAATATGATCAGGTGTTAAATTCAATAAAAGTCCAATGGTCGGCTGAAGAGAGGGAGTAAGATCAATTTGAAATGATGAACATTCAATCACATAGATACGTTTTTTAACAAATGGCTTAAGCGTCAATATTGCTTTTCCGATATTTCCCCCCATCTGCACATCATAGCCCATTTTTTCCAACAAATGCGCAAGTAAAGCCGTTGTGGTTGACTTGCCATTCGTCCCCGTAATCGCAATGAAAGGAACATCTTGGTCACACAAACCATAATGTTGTAAAAAATGCTGGCGCGCACGAACAAATAATTCAATATCACCGATAATTTCTATATTTTTTTTTCGTGCTTTTTCAACAATCCAATGGGGCTGAGGATAACTTAAAGGAACTCCAGGAGCTACAATCAATGCAACAAATTCTGACCAATCTTCATAACGGAGATCTCGTGTTGGAATATTGTGCCGAAAAGCCATTTGCACGCTTGAAGAACTATCATCCCACGCCACCACTTCTGCGCCACCGCACATCAATGCTTGTGCCGTTGCTAGTCCAGACTGTCCCAATCCAAACAGAGCAACTTTTTGACCTTTATAACACGTAACAGAAATCACATTCTCACCGCAATTTAAGTGTTGAAAGACCTATGAGAGCGAGAACAATCGAAATAATCCAAAAGCGTATCACGACTTGGCTTTCAGTCCAGCCTTTTTTCTCAAAATGATGATGTATCGGTGCCATAAGAAACACGCGTTTTCTTGTTAATTTGAAATAACCAACCTGAATAACGACCGAAAAAGCTTCCACAACAAAAAGCCCACCAATAAGAACCAAAACAATTTCGTGTTTCGTAGCAACCGCAACAGTCCCTAAGAGTCCTCCAAGAGCCAATGAACCAGTATCTCCCATAAAAATAGCTGCAGGTGGTGCATTAAACCATAAAAAACCAAGCCCTGCCCCAACAACAGCTCCCAATAAAACAGCCAATTCACCTGTTCCCGATACATAATGGATTTGGAGATAATCAGCAAAATTCATATTACCAGAAAGATAAGCAATCAGAGCAAAAGATAAAGCTGCAACCATCACAGGAACAATAGCAAGCCCATCGAGTCCATCCGTTAAATTAACCGCATTACCCGTCGCAACAATGACGAAAGCAGAAAAAGGAATAAAAAACCAGCCCAAATTGATAAGATAATCTTTTAAAAAAGGCAAAGCTAATCCAGATGAGCCAATTTTCAAGATGGCAAAAGCCGCAATTGCCGCAACAAAAAACTCCAAGCTTAATCGTGCTTTCCCAGAAAATCCTTTGTCTGTTTGTTTTGTGACCTTAAGATAATCGTCATAAAATCCAATTCCCCCAAAAGAAAGCATAACCAATAGCGATACCCAAAAGTAAATATTCGATAAATTACCCCATAAAAATGCCGATACCACAATGCCGATTAAAATCATCAATCCACCCATTGTAGGTGTTCCAGCCTTTTTAAAATGTGTTTGAGGACCATCAGCACGAATCGGTTGCCCCTTACCCTGCCGCAATTTAAGAGAAGCAATGATGCTAGGTCCAAACAAAAAGACGATAAGCCCCGAAGTAAGCATAGCCGCTATCGTGCGAAAAGTAATATAACGAAATACATTCACACCTGGAAGCCAATCACTAAACGAAGAAAAAAATAGCATCATGGAATAAAAAAACCTCTTAAAACTATGAAGAAACCGCTTTATAGCGATCAAGCAATGCAGTCACAATATTTGATGAACAAAGGCTATTGGATGATTTAACCATAAGCAGATCCCCAGAAGAAATTTCTGCTAAAAGAAGCGATAAAATTTTCTCAATATTTTCAGCATAATGAACCTTAACACCAGCAGACAAATCACTGACTAAAGATTTCATCGCCTCACCAAATAGAAAAACCGGATTAGCACCAGAAAGACGTATTGGTTTTATTAAATCACGATGAAGCTTTTCACTATACTCCCCTAACTCTAGCATATCTCCTAAAATAGCAATTCGCCGCCCCCCTTTCCCTACAGGCCCTGTAGCAAGAAGCTCAAGTGCAGCACGCATAGAAGCAGGATTTGCATTATAGCTTTCATCAATGAGATAAAATTCACCCCCATTTGATAAAGACAGTCGATAACGAACACCTCGCCCCTTTTGAGAAGAAAAATGGCGAAAAGAAAGAAAAACAGGCTCTAGCTCAACCCCCATAGCATCACAAGCAGCAATAACCCCTAAACTATTTTGCACAATATGGCGCCCAGGAGCACCAATTTGGACCTCCCTATCCCGCCCCCCCATACGCACAATCATAGAAGAACTATCGGTTAGAAGACGTATATCATGCGCTTGATAATCAGCATCTTTAGCCTCACCAAAGCTTAAGATCTTTTTTACACCGCATTTCTTTGCTTTTTGAACGAGATAAGAAAAAAAATCACTATCCGCATTTAAAATGGCAATGCCTTCCTCATCCAATCCTTCAAAAATTTCAGCTTTTGCCTTTGCTATTTCTTCAAGATCCTTGAAAAAACCCATATGTCCTGCACAAATATGCGTAATGAGAGCAACATGCGGACAAACCAGTTTGACCAGAGGGCGAATTTCATCTCTGTGATTCATGCCAATTTCAAAGATACCATAATCACTCTCCACAGGCATCCGCGCTAAAGTGAGTGGAACCCCCCAGCAATTGTTTAAAGAAGCGAGATTCGCATGAACATTCCCAGCCGTTGCAAGTGCTTGTTTCAAAGCTTCTTTTGTCGTTGTTTTTCCCACCGATCCTGTTATCGCGATAATCTTAGCTCTTGAACGTTTGCGTGCAGCTTGTGCAAGTTGTTCTAAGGCTTTCAAAACATCAGGAACGACAATGAGTGGAGCCGATATCTTTTTCATATCCCTCAAACGGTGTTCCGTAACGATAAGAACGCCTGCACCTCGTTCATAAGCTTGCGCAGCAAAATCATGACCATCAAGATGATGCCCTTTAATGCAGAAAAAAACATCCCCTTCCGCAAGAGTACGGCTATCAATGGAAACCCCAGAAAAAGTTTCTGGCAGGCTTCCCATTACAACACCATTAACTGCAGCAACAAGTGCTTGCTTATCCCATAAAGCTGTCATTTCTTTCGGTCCTCTAAAGCTTCTATCGCTTTCAGACGATCTGAAAAAGGATAAGTTGTCTGCCCTATAATTTGGCCATCCTCATGACCTTTTCCAGCAATGATTAATGTATCACCAACTTTCAAAAGCTCCACCGCGTAAGAAATAGCCTCTCCACGATCTGCTATCTCTATTGCTGTTGGCACCGCCTGTAAAATATCCTTGCGTATTTTTTCTGGCATTTCTGTGCGAGGATTATCATCCGTTACAATAACAATGTCCGCTTTATCCGCCGCAATTTTTCCCATCAAAGGTCTTTTCCCTTGATCACGATCTCCTCCACAACCAAAAACAACGATCAAGCGCCCTTGCGTAAAGGGACGAACAGAAAGCAAAACCTGCTCCAAAGCTTCTGGTTTATGGGCATAATCAATGTAAACAAGCGCATTATTTTCTGTCTTTCCCACAAACTCTAACCGCCCAGGTGCCCCCTGCAAAGTTTCAAGCGCAGAAAAAACCTTACGAGGTGAAACGCCCGTTGCAATTGCTAACCCCGCTGCCATAAGCGCATTGGCGACCTGAAAATCTCCAGCTAAAGGCAAATCAAATGTATAAATATTGTTTTCCACACGACACTCAATACACTGTTTTGAGCGTTGATGTTCGACACGATTAATCGTGATAAATTGCCCCTTACGACCAATTGTCAAGACACGGCGGCGCGCTTGTGTAACAACATCAATAACCTTTTGTGAATAAACATCATCAGCAAAAATCAAAGCAGGAGCAGATACAGGCAAAAGTGTATCAAACAACCTCATTTTAGCCCGCAAATAATCCTCTACCCCCGTGTGATAATCCATGTGATCTCGCCCTAAATTGGTAAAGGCACCAGCCGTTAAACGGACTCCATCAAGTCGTCCTTGGTCAAGCCCATGCGAAGAAGCTTCAAGAGCTGCATGAGTCACACCTTCATGAGAAATTTCATAAAGAAGACGGTGCAAGACGACCGGATCAGGTGTTGTGAGAGAACCATAAACATTCCGTTTAGGAGAAACAACACCAACCGTTCCTATACTCGCAGCACAAAATCCAGCATAAGTCCAAATTTGCCGAAGAAAAGAGACAACAGATGTTTTACCACTTGTACCAGTCACAGCAACGACCGTTTCAGGCTGAGAACCGTAAAAACGTGCAGCTGCCAACGCTAAACTATGACGAACATTAGAAACACGTAAAATGGGAACAGATAAATCCTCAAGAACAGCATGATAATCTGTAACGATTGCTCGTGCGCCACGCTTTATCGCATCATCTATATAGTGCCTTCCATCACTTTTTTTTCCTTGAACAGCGACAAAAACATAGCCTGGCAAAACTTGCCGAGAATCCACACTTATTCCTGTTATTTCTATTGAAGAAAGACTTTCATCTTCAACACATTCTGTAAAAACTGTTCCCAACAACATGATAACGCACCTTTATATTCATTTTACCGTTGTTTAACGAAACTTGAATTGCTCTTTTTACTTAAAAGAGGCTCATATTCTTTTTTAAAATCGGGTTTTACACCAAGAAAACTAGCTGTGCGACGAACAATATTAGCAAGCATTGGTCCAGCATTCATTCCCGCTGTTGCTGAACGCTGTCCCTCCTCTGGCTTTGGTTCATCGATAATTGTTAAAACAACATAAGCAGGATCTTCAATAGGAAAAGCAGCAAGAAAACTATTGAAATTTTTTGTTTTAGAATATTTTCCATTTTCAACTTTTTCAGCTGTTCCTGTCTTACCACCTACACGATAGCCTTCTACTTTTGCATTACGTCCAGAACCAATATCACTATTTAATTGATAAAGGTAACGCATATTTTGACTTGTTTTAGCCTGCAAAACCCGTTTTGCATGGTGCAGAGTTTGTTCTTTTGTGCGTTTTAAAAATGTCGGAGCAATTAACCAACCACCATTCATTAAAGCAGCAGCCCCGACAGCTGTTTGCAAGGGTGTTGTTGCCATACCATGCCCAAAAGAAATCGTCATAGAATGTATATCCTTCCAATGATGTGGCACAATAGGGTGGGCAACTTCAGGCAACTCTGTTGTGAGACGATCCAGTAATCCAAGTTTTTGTAAAAAACCACGATGTTTATCAATCCCTATCGCCAATGCCTCTTTAGCAGAACCAATATTAGAAGAATAAATAAAAACCTCCCATAACGTTAAGGGTCGATTTTTTCCATGAAAATCATGAATAGTATACCCACTACTTGCTTTTATTGGCTTTGAAGCATCAATAATACTGTTTAAATGAAAAATATTGGAATCAAGTGCCATGGCGGTCGTAAAACTTTTAATAATTGATCCCATTTCAAAAGCTCCTGCCGTCATCCGATTGAGACGATCACTTTTTAAAGCTTCGATAGGATTTCCAGGATCAAAATCTGGTAGTGATGCCAAAGCCAAAACTTCCCCCGTATGTATATTTAAAATAACAGCTCCTGCAGCAATTGCCTTATAACGCTTCATAGCCTGAATAAGTTCATCATGAACAATTGCCTGAACACGCACATCAATCGAAAGCTGAACTTGTTTTAACGATTCTTCCATGGCAAGACCAGCGGCACGCAAAGCACTCAACCCCGCATCATCAATATATTTTTCCATACCTGCAATGCCCTGATTATCAACATTCACCATACCGAGAATATGGGAAGTTACAGGTCCATCAGGATAAAAACGACGAATTTCAGTCCGAAAACCAATTCCTGGTATACCAAGAGCCATAATTTGCGTCTTCTGCATTGGTGTTAACCCCCGCTGTATCCAAGAAAAACTAGATTTTCTTTTTAAGCGCTTATAGGTTTCCTGCCAATTAAGATCAGGCAAAACTGTTGAGAGCAATTCAATTGTTTCATCCACATCAATAATACGTCGTGGCTCAGCAAAAAGTGAATAAGTTTTAATATCTGTTGCCAATAAACGACCATTACGATCAACGATATCAGGACGTGCCATCAATTGAAGAACTCCAGGCCCTTTTGCTTCTTCAATCTGTCCACCTTCCAACCCATAAGAAATAAGGCAAGCCCCCATGATGCCATATAAAATTAAAAAGCAGAACAACGAAAAAAGCAAACGTGGACGACTAGAATAGGGACGACGAACAGAAACATTATGATTATTCAACGAATTCTTTAAGCGCTTTTTCTTCTGTGAGAATAAAAAAGTCGATTTCATTACTGCGCGCCTTTTTGGACAACACTATTGATCTGAGAAGCCCGATTATTTGTCAAAATATCTTGATTATCTTCCAAGATATTTTGTTTAATCACTTCTTCAATTTGATCATGTACCCGTACCGGAATGTCTTTAAACTCCACGATTTGACGCGGCTGTATAACCTCTAACCCAAGTTCTTTCTGATAACGTTTCGCAAGTTTTTGCATGCGTGAAGGCCTTATCATCACAGCCCACTCAGCATGAAGCAAACTTACCGTATTTTTTGCTGCAGCAATTTCATGCTCAAGATGAAGAACTTCGTTCATTCGCTTTTGAACATCATATTTTACCTTATAAGTAAGTCCTGCCATACAAATCATAATCAACACTAAAATCATATCAAATGTACGAAAAACTGTCATTTTTTGCTGCCTTCAAAACTGGCAATCTCTGCTAAACCAAATAATTTCATATCTGCTGCAAGAGCCTCTGCTTCAGTCCGTACACCAATACGCAACCTCGCAGAACGTGAACGAGGATTTTTCTGTAACTCCTCTTTAGTTGCCGTGATCCCACCTCGAAACAAAGGAAAAAATGTTGCTGGAGCAGCCTTTATTTCTGGCAGATAGCGTGATCTCATACATTCTCCAGAACGAGCCGAAAAAAATCTTTTGACCATACGATCTTCAAGAGAATGAAAACTGACAACCCCCAAACGGCCTCCAGCTTTTAAAACGCGTTCAGCAGCAAATAAACCACATGCCAATTCACCAATTTCATCATTAACATAGATACGAAGAGCCTGAAATACACGTGTTGCCGGATGAATACGATCTCCCGGCTTACGTCCTATCAACGTTTCGATAGCATACGCCAAATCACCTGTACGCAAAAAAGGCTGCACAACACGACGCTTTTCAATCATCCGTGCAATTCGCCCCGCATAACGCTCTTCCCCTAATATCTTAAAAATACGTGCCAAATCCCTTGCTTTTAAATGATTGACAACATCGCTGGCTGTAAAACCAGTCTGAGCCATTCGCATATCCAATGGACCATCTTTTTGAAAAGAAAAACCTCTTTCTGCTTCATCAAGCTGCATTGAAGAGACACCAATATCCAAAATAACTGCATCCACCTTCTCTTCAACGACACGATCGAGCTGTGAAAACGCCATATGGACCAAACGAAGGCGTGGAAAAAATTCATCAACAAGCGATTGTCCCGCGCTGATAGCATGAGGATCACGATCAAGAGCAATCACCTGTGCTCCTGCCTTTAATAAAGCGCGCGTATACCCACCAGCACCAAAGGTACCATCAATTACTTTTGCTCCAACCAATGGCATAAGCCCAGCCAAAACTGGCTGTAACAACACTGGAATATGGCGTTCAGCTCTTTGATCCTGCTTTATCAAAATAATCCGTCTTGAAGTTATGCTGTCTTAAATCAACAGCTCTCTCATGGCAACTGATCTTAGAATAACCTGACCTTCAACTTTCACATTAATCACAATGAACGAAAAAACTAAAGTTATCCCAAAACAGATCCTAACGCATTATACTTAAAGAAATGTTATAATTTTTTTAAACACCCTTTGCTCAAGTGTCCATTTCAAACACATAGACTCCATAAAAGACCATATATAATTGATCTTATAAAATATCGCCTATCATCATGAAATATCAGTCGGCCTATAAGCCGGGTTCTGTAGAGTAAAGCTTACACTTTACATGGCAACCATTCATCTGGGACGGATGTTACCATCCGCCTCGTGCAACCTACCCGAATGACTCGCCCGGAAATCGGCTGCAAATTAAATTTTGCACGTCATTTCTATTTGGTCTTGCTCCCGGTGGGGTTTACCTTGCCACATTCATTACTGAATGCGCGGTGGGCTCTTACTCCACCCTTTCACCCTTACCTATAAAAATAGGCGGTTTACTTTCTGTGGCACTTTCCCTAGGGTCACCCCTGCCGGGTGTTACCCGGCACCGTCTTTCCATGGAGCCCGGACTTTCCTCACCTGCCGTATTTCAGTATCAGACAAGCGCGGCTGCCCAGCCGACTGACATACTGATTTATAAAACATTTTCTGCTCCGTGAAAATAGCATCTTAAAATATTTTATGACAAACCTCTCTCAACAGATGTTTTTATTTTAATGAAGCCAGATAAGTCTTTACTTTTGCGCAATATTTCGCTGAAATGGAATTCATTTTTTTTGCAGCATGACCTGCGTTATATTTAAGGATTGTACCACACGTACTTCCACCACTGAGTTTATAGGCCCTTGCCAAATAACGCATACCATATTCAAGATTGGTCGCAGGATCGTACAAATCCTGTACAGAACCACTAAAGCCCAACCCTCGTGCCGTAGAGGGTTTAATTTGCATCAAACCTATTTCGCCAGCAGCCCCCTTTATACCTGCCTTATAATTACTTTCAACTTTTACAACAGCATGTGCTAAATTAACGGGAACATTATATTTATTCGCAAGTTTCTGAATAAGAAACTCATAAGGACGAGCAGAAATCTTAGAAGCAACAATCACTGAGGTTTCTCCTGATTCCGCAACATTTAAGACACTATGAGTCCAACTTATATCAAATACAAAAAATACAGCACATGCTGTATTTAACAAGATTTTCAAAAATTGCATTTTCTTTCTCTTCACTCAAACATTCTCAAATTCTAGCCGCAAGTAATTTGCAAATATATTATACAAAAAAGAAAGCAAAAGAACGTCTTTAAAAAGGAAATAGTAAGACAATTTCAAGCTAAAATTATGAAATAAAAGAATATATCTTTATGCACAAGTCTCAGATTTCTCTATATCATAAAATAAAAAAATAAAAAGACTATAATTAATCTTATAGCGTATCAAATAAAATGATATAATCTATAACTTGCGGCTATCTCTGTTGTATCAATCAATTTTTATATTAAAAAAATAGCATCTGAACTAGATGTAATATTTTTTACATAAGATTATTAATTTTTTTATTGAGATCAATCCCTCAAAGAAAGAGAGACAAGAGCATCTTTTTACCGAAGATGCTCGATATCAAAAAAGGTTCACAAAAAATATAAATCGTTATCAACGCTTCTCTCTGATTAATAAACACCCACTGCACTCTTTATGTCCGATAAAACCTCAAAAAATCACAAAACAAATCCCCCCATCATTGCGCATAAAAAATTCATAAATATACTAAAACCATCATACTCTTTACCAATTCAAAATATTGGAACAGACTTTTAGCTCTCAAGATGTCTCAAAGAAGCTTTTTAATTCCTTTTTATAAAGAGTTTTTATCCACACAAGCCTCTACTTGTGGTATACAAGAAACTGATTTTAATTTTTTCACCATGGATAAATTTAAAATGAGAGGATTTTACAATTCTTAAGATTCTCATTCAATATAAAATGATAAATTATCATTATAAAACAATATACTAAAAAAGTTATATCCGTTTTTATCCCTACAACAAAGCTTAACAATTACTTGTGTCTATTTTTTTTGAAAAATGTTAGAAAACTCAATACCCCCAAAGCCTTTTTAAATAAAAATAGACCTCTCATCTTCATTCAAATATTTTTTCTTTGTCACAGACTATCATCTTATCAGTCTTGCACCTCATTTTCAGAAATCACACAAGTGGATAAATATCCTAAAATCCGTAGAACAAAAAAAGCTTAAATCCTTTAAAAAATTTTATTTTCTCATATCAAATAAAAAAATAACCGGCATATAAAATGCAGTTAACGTGTTTTATTATAGTCAATACTGCTTTTGTCATTGTAGCGATTGATAATGCAATTAACTTGGACCAATACCCTTGATAGACTTTCTATCACTCCTGTAATGATTGCAACATTACCCTTATACTCCAATTGCTTACCTTTTGAGAGATAAATTCTGTTAATACCTTACAAATTGATCATCTCCTCGCACTTTTCAAAATTTCAAGAGAAGCTCTTTCTCCTTAAAATAAAACCCAAAAGCGCGATTAAAAAAATAGCTAAAAATAAGCATTAGCAACGGAAGGACGAGAAATCGCTTTCGAGAGAGCCATAGCAACAGTTTCACCAGATTTTTGAGCCTGCTCACGACTCTGACCACTTTTAGAAGCAAGCGCAATTACATCACGACGCAGCTGCGCAATAAACAACTCTTGCTGTTGAGGGGTCATTTTAGAAAGATGCTTGATAATATCTGGAAAAGATACGGATAATCTCTCTAATAACTCCTCCTCTGTTACATCAAGCTGCTGAGAAGAAAAAGAAGAGCGACCGGGAAAAAACTGATAAACAACACCACTTCGAGAAGCAAAAAAGACAGCGCCAAAAATAAAAAATACGAATAAAATAAAAATAATACGATGCGAAAAAGATCCCATTATCTCTTACCTAAAGACCACAGAATACAAACATAGATTCCTTTTATGATTCCCCTTATAGCATTCAACAATGCCTCAATAAAGAAAAATCAAATTATTAAAAATGAATACGCTAACACTATCCGCCCAATAAGACTCGCCCCTCTATGTATTTAGGTACTATAGGCGAAACAATAACAAATTTTACACCTCCCCCTAATAACACCTTACATTTCCTAAAATAATTACAAAAAGCCTGACTGAGGAAATCCTCAGTCAGGCCAGACAATCTAGGGGATCCACGCGGGGGGGGGGGAGGAGGTTCCCCGATTGTCCTCTTACATCAACCACTAAGATAGCCGATGCAATATTCTTGCTATGGAATAAAATTCTTTAAACAACAAGAAATTCTTATCATCTTCTACGCAAAAAAACATAAAAGAATTATAAATTATTTAAAAATGTTTAAATTTAGGCAAAAAAAGTTCAAAATGACCCAATTTGAAGCAATTTTATTTCAAGAAGCATCAATTAGAATCTACGATCATTATAACTTTTAAATAGTTTCTTTCATAACTCTGATGATCATATTAAAAAACAGTAATTTCTACGTATCCACCCTATAAAAATCAAACTACGTAAAAGTAGAATCACTTTTCCAACAGCAATCACCACAAAAAGAAAAACGTAGATTTTTAAAATCTTACACAAATAACCGTAAAAAATGGAAAACATCTTCTTGCAAGAAAGCTATGAATTATTTAAATAAAACAATAAATTAGAGAAAATAAAATCTTATCTATCTTTATAAAAAATTTCTGTAAATGATCATTAAAATATTGTTACATCCCTCATGTAACAATCAATGAGGAACTTAAACAGCTTAATCTTATGAGAAAATGAGAACTCTGAAGGTATTTGTTTCGAATCACGCCCCATCGTCATTCCAAATAACGATAAACCATTTTACAATAACCAACAGTCTCTAACGCATTTTAACATAACAAACCGAAATCAATACAGACATTTTCTCTTAATCTCTATCATTTAAATGATCCCGTAAAATAATACACACAGTAGTTTCTATGCTCAAAAATTTTTATATTCTGTTCTTCTAACGTAAACAATTCATTGATTTACAATCATAACTCATCATTTTACAATTTACATGAGAGATCTCAAGAACGTAAGATTCCCTTATTTTAAATCTTCGTCTATTGAATTAATGAATAGCCATACTACCGCACATCACAAACAAGAAGAAGCATATGGATAAAAAACATAAAACGATGATGCCGGCTTACAACTTTTACTTAAACTAAAGACGATGGTGCCCTATCAATTTTACGCTATACCAACGGACTGCGTCATAAGATGAGCGGCAAACATAAAAAGAAAGAAAATACTTTTGGCAAAAACAATGGACTTATTTAATAACCTTCATAACTTCTCATGATAAAGAGATACGAAACTTTAGTGTAATATCACACTTTTCTTTCCTACTTTCAGCCACAGACTATCCGTAGATCATCGCCGATCTTATTTTTATGAATATAATGCATTGTCTTACCCTTTTACTTTTTCGTCTTTTTAGAGCATCTTTTTGCACCCCTCACTAAAAGTTCCAACGTACTCCTTATCTAAAAACCTGTTTTAAAGAGATATTTTAAGATCTATTGGGCACCACCATCTTTGACATTTATGAAGGTATGAGCCTTCACTATGATTATATTGTGCGGCATTATATCATATTGCAGCCGCCCTCACATTTAGAAGATGTATTTTCTTTTACAAACGGTATCATTAAGATAAATACCTTCTTTTGTAGCAGACAAACAGACTCTTTCGGATTCTGAAACAGGAAATTTGAAATGAAACAACATTCCTGTATTTAAACCTCTTATTGAGTCTAAAAAAATCAATGATCTTTTAAAATCAATATATTGGCTAATAACATAAATATGATATCAAGAACACCTTAAATAATGATCCTCATAGGCTTAACTCTATAGAAGGTGCTTCATTATACAGCCTACACGCCGCTATAAAACACCAATACT
>NZ_JBHIOZ010000001.1:49312-53630 GCF_042195805.1 Bartonella sp. AP57NXGY
TCCCCTCCTCACTGTTTTCATTTTGTATAGGAGTAAGACAAACCGTTTGTTCTAGAACAAGTCCCGCATTTTTAAGCCATTGTTCTATTTGTAAAGCCGAAAATCCAAAACGCATATGCACTTGATCAGAATATGAAGACTCAATTTCATGATAACCAAAATCCACAATCAATAAACGGCCATGAGGACGCAAAACACTTGATATCTCATGAAGGAATATTTCAGGATTTTCAAGAAAATGTAAAACCCAATGAAGAATAACTAAATCAAAAGTTGTATCTCCAACAGACAAGTGAAAAACATTGCTATCAAGCACAACTTGAACCGCATGCGTATAAAGATTAGAAAACAATTTTAAGATAGAGTCTCCACCTCTTCCAATATTCAACATCGTCTGAAATGGTTTATCGCCAATGATTTCAAGTAACGAGTTTTCTACACCATGATCTGCCATATAGGATGACCGTAATACATCCCGTTGCAACGCATTTTGTAAGAAATGCTTCTTCCTCGTTTTTTGACGCTGCTTTTTAACATCCTTCAAACGTTCTAAATCATGCGCTAACAACACATCATCCTTTGGCAAAGCCGAAAGAATACCTATCACAATGTCTTTACCCCAAAAATCATGACAAAGCTTAAAATAAAGGCTATCCCCCTTCTGATAACGCTCAATCAATCGTGCTTCGTACAATAAACGTAAATATCGTGATATACACGCTTGCGACTGATCAAGAATAAAAATAAAATCAGGAATTGTTAAATCTTCATGATGTAAGAGCCTAAGAACACGTAAATGGCTTACTTCTGCGACCGCTTTCAGCAGCACAATCATTGCATCTAAACTTGCACTTTTTTTCATAATTATCCCCTAAACATTCCTATAAACATTTGTTTATAGGAAAAAAAGTCAAGCATACAACGCATATTCTCATCTATTTTGTTCTCTCTATTTTATCATACTATGAAAAAAATAGGCTAATGTAAAAAACGAACAGATCTTATCTCCCTGCTTCTCGTTATAATGAGAATACATTGATTTATAATAATAATTCATTTTTAACTTGAATAAAAAACCGGAATACCGTAGATTTTTCTCATTTCAAATCTATTCATGATAAATCAATCCAAATCATTCTCTTACAGCTCATAAACGGAGGGGACAGATGGATAAAAATACCTTTTATGCCCACCTCAAAACAAAAACTGCATACTATTGAGAAAAAATAACATGATAATGCCAGCTTGCATTTTTATTAAGTAAAGATGATAATGCTCAATGACCAAGGCATTTGTAGAAGTAATACTATACGCTCCATCCCCTCCTTTTCATTGCAGTTTTACAAAAAATAACCGGTTATATATCATGAGTAAAATAACCCTATTTAGGTCATAATTTCATAAAGTGTCTCTTACTCTTTTCAATGAATAAAAACTCCCACAGAGTACACACACACTTTATTTATGAAATAACAAACGCAATAAAATACACTATTATTCTAACAAAGTTGCGATAAGATAAAAAATTCTAGCGTGTAAGAGGTTTATAATTTGCATGCTTAGGATTAAGAGATTCCGCCCCAAGACGACGAACTTTATCAGCCTCATATTCAGCAAAATTACCTTCAAACCATTCTACATGACCATCACCTTCAAAGGCTAAAATATGTGTTGCCAATCGATCAAGAAACATACGATCATGCGATATGATAACTGCACAACCAGCGAAATTTTCCAATGCATCTTCCAATGCACCCAATGTTTCAGTATCAAGATCATTTGTCGGTTCATCAAGAAGAAGCACATTTCCCCCCTCTTTTAGAAGTTTCGCCAAATGTACGCGATTGCGCTGCCCTCCTGATAAATTTGCCACCTTCTGCTGCTGATCTGCCCCCTTGAAATTAAAAGCCCCGCAATAAGCGCGGCTATTCATCTCATATTTGCCTAATTTAATAATGTCATTTCCACCAGAAATTTCCTCCCAAACAGTTTTATCCCCCACCAAGGAATCGCGACTCTGATCCACATAACTCATGTGAACTGTTTCACCGATACGTATCTGACCTGAATCGGGCTTTTCCTGTCCCGTCAACATTTTAAACAAGGTCGACTTTCCCATACCATTGGCCCCAATAACGCCGACAATGCCACCAGCAGGAAGTTTAAAAGAAAGAGAATCAATCAATACACGTTCACCATAAGCTTTAGAGAGATTATCAACCTCAATAACAACTTGTCCTAACCTTTCTCCAATAGGAATAATGATTTGCGCCTCTCCAGGACGGCGCTCACGTGCTGCTTGAACCAACTCATCATAAGCCTTAATCCGAGCTTTTGACTTTGCTTGTCGCCCTTTTGGACTAGAAGCGATCCATTCTTGCTCACGTGATAAAGCACGTTGACGCGCTGCCTCTTCACGGCCTTCCTGAGCCAAACGCTTGGCTTTAGCCCCCAAATAAGCAGAATAGTTCCCCTCATAAGGAATACCTCTACCGCGATCTAATTCTAAAATCCAACCCGTTACATTGTCGAGAAAATAACGATCATGGGTTATCAAAAGCACAGCCCCAGGATATTCACGTAGGTGCCTCTCAAGCCAAGCCGTCGTTTCAGCATCTAAATGGTTTGTCGGTTCATCCAAAAGTAATAAATCAGGTTTTGACAAAAGCAATTTACAAAGTGCAACACGCCGCTTCTCACCACCCGAAAGTTTTGTTACATCCCCATCGGCTGGCGGACAGCCAAGAGCAGCCATAGCCATTTCCACTTGACTTTCTAAATCCCAAAGATTCTGACTGTCAATAATGTCCTGAAGCTGTGCACTTTCATCAGCCGTTTCCTCGCTATAATTCATCATCAATTCGTTATAACGCTCAAGAATTTCCTGTTTATCTGCAACACCTTCCATCACATTACCACGCACATCTTTGCTCGCATCAAGCAAAGGTTCTTGTGGTAGATAACCACAGCGTGCTCCTTCAGAAATCCATGCTTCTCCCGTATATTCTTTATCTAGCCCAGCCATAATACGTAAAATAGTTGACTTCCCTGCACCATTCGGCCCTAAAATACCGATCTTCGCATCTGGATAAAAAGACAAATGAATATTTTCTAGAACTTTTTTATTGCCGTAAGACTTGTTAAGCCCAGCCATATGATAGATAAATTGACGTGCCATAAATTTCTCTTTATATTATGCGATATTAAAGATTAGGATTTTGAAAAAAACTGCTTTTGCTTTTTGAAACAGTACAGTAAATAGCACTTACATCGTATCAAAAGCTTTTCGCTTTATATTGGTACATTTTTTCTAATCTCACAAGCCCCAGTATGGTCCTGAATGCAAAAAAACATCCCCCTAAAGAGCAAAAAGCAAATCTTTTTAGCTGTCCCTGAAACCTGTTATCAAACCTTGCCTCTCTTTTCCATACCAGATATAACATTGTATTTTTATCGTATTAAACCGACTTATCAATGTAATATGATACCACAAAGAAAAGCAATTCTCTATGCGCCTTCTTTTCTCGCTTTATGGGCTTTATATTACGCAGTAAAAAATCCTTCTCTTTTTTCATCGATTTTTTGCTACGGAAAGCAATGGACTTCACCCCTTGCCTTGATATGGCTTAAATTACGTTTACAAAACGACCGCCGCCTTATGGGATCTGACGTCCCAAGCCCAATGATCATGAAAGCTTTGCATCAACACGTAGCAACAAATGAATACAGTGCCCTTCCCATTGGTACGTGGTTACAATTCGTAAAAAACTATAAAGCCAATTGTAAAAACTTATCCATCCCCCTCTTTTGGCTTGATAATTATAAAAATAATATCAATATCCAGCACATCATTTCAAAACTTCAAGACGACATATAGCTTTTTAAAAATACGATAAAAGCTCATCTCGTATAGGAATATATTTATGGAAAAAAAAGCCTTAATCGTCATTGATGTTCAAAATGACTTCTTACTAGGTGGAGCACTTGCCGTACCTCAAGGTGATGCTATTTTACCCGCCGTCAATAATCTCATAAATCATTTTGACCACGTTATCTTAACCCAAGACTGGCATCCCAAAAACCATTGCAGCTTTGCTTCCTGCTATCCTGAAAAAAAGCCCTATGATACAGTCATTCTTGACTATGGTCCTCAAATACTTTGGCCTGATCATTGCATACGAGGAACACAAGGAGCAGAATTCCATCCATCTCTTAGAGTAGAAAAGGCACAACTTATCCTTAGAAAAGGCTATAATCAAAAAATGGATAGCTATTCTGCTTTTCTTGAAAATGATCAAAAAACACCAACAGGTTTACA
>NZ_JBHIOZ010000001.1:53730-74503 GCF_042195805.1 Bartonella sp. AP57NXGY
TTTTGCATAAAAGACCTCTTTCTATTCAAAGATATGCGATAAACAAAAGTGTGAAAAAGGAAGAAATCTCCATTACTTAGATACAACATGTTCATCTAATTGACGATGCTTAAAACGAATCGAAGAATATAATGCCATTCCAATAATACAGACTCCCACAAGTCCTGTTAAAACTTCAGGAACCGATATAATCGTTTGCAGATACATAATCACTGCAAGAACTAGAATTGCATAAAAAGCACCATGCTCTAAATAACGATAATGCAATAATGTTCCTGATTCAACCAACATAATTGTCATAGAACGAACGTAAAATGCTCCGATACCAAGACCTATCGCAATAATAAAAAGGTTGTGTGAAAAGGCAAAAGCACCAACCACGCCATCGAAAGAAAAACTAGCATCAAGAACTTCTAAGTAAAGAAACGCCCCTACTCCCCCGTGAGCTACTGTTGTTAAAGTCTTTTGAGGAGTATCCAAGAGATGACCGACAACTTCAACACCGATAAAGGTCAAAAGTCCATAAAGTGCTGCTAATAAAAAAGTTATTTTATTTTCTGCGTCAATCTGAGTTGAAACAAATAAGATCAAAATCAAAACAATTGCAATATCAATTCCAACAAGCGCCCCAAACTTTTGAGCAGATCTCTCTATAACATTAAGCCAATGCACTTCTTTTTCAGAATCAAAAAAATATTTTAAGCCAACCATCATAAGGAAAGTTCCTCCAAAAGCAGCAATCCCCATATGCGCATCGGTTAAAACTTCAGCATATCGATGTGGTTCCCATATCGCTAATTTGACTGCCGCAATTGGATTAATCCCAACAGCAACGACAACCACCAATAATGGAAAAACAATTCTCATCCCAAATACAGCTATCAAAATACCCCATATAAGAAAACGACGACGCCACAATGGACTCATTCTACTAAGAACACGCGCATTGATAATAGAATTATCAAAAGATAAAGAAATTTCCAAAATTCCTAAAACAAAGCAAATAAAAAAATATTTAAGAAAACCAGTAATACTTTCCGTTTCAAACCAACCAATAACCCCTCCTAAAAAGACACCAATAATCGTGAAAAAAAAAGCAAACCCAAAATAGCGTAATAGGGACATGATCATTCCTCAAAGTTTATTTTCTACTTCATCTAAGCACACCCAGTACCAATCCAAAGTTTGCATCTCTTTAAAGTTGCATCTATTAATGCAGAGGTGTATAGAATATATATGGTAAAGTTACATGAAAATTCTCTCAAAAAAAGCAAGAGACAAATGTAGCAACAAGGAATTTTGTTTTGAAGTGAATATCAATTGTCAATACAATAAGTGCAAGATTGCTTTCTATCTACACAAATAAAAAAATAACAAGAAATTAAAGCTATAATATTGACATTATATCATAGAATATTAATACATAGTGTGCTTTTATTATTTAATGATTTATACCATGATGATTTACCGAGGGAGATAATTCGTGGCACGTCCTGAAACTGAATCAAAAACCATATTTGGAAAACGTTTACGTTATGTACGTCTTGCTTTAGGCGATCCATCGCGTGAAACCTTAGCTAAAAGTTTTAGCATGACAAAAAATTCCATTGCTTTTTATGAGCGTGGAGAGAGAGAACCCAATCTTAGTGTCTTACAAACATACCGCACGTTATATGGTGTCAATATTAATTGGCTTTTAACTGGACAAGGAAAAATGTTTGACACCGAATATACAAAAGGTGATTTTGACTGGAATTATTTTATTAAAAAAATCGAGGGACTGGAAGAAACACTTGCCGATAGTGATCGTAACGAAAAACTAAATCAAGAAAAAATCGACAGTTCTTATGAAAAATTGCAGCAATATTTGTCAAGACAAGGTTTATCAAATGGTTTTAACTCTAAAACTACAACCTCTCTTATCGATATGAAAGCTAAAATGGCCAATTCTTATACCCTTAGCTTATTCATTGATTTACTCATTCGAAGCGTATCCCAAAAAGAGGTTATAGCTAATCAATAAACGTCTATTTCAAAAGAAAAAGCAAGAAATGATTAAACACCAGTATGGAAAGAAGTATTTTTTTACTTTATCCGTGCTGGTGAAGTTTTATATAATTTATAAACTTTATTTCTGTAACGACAGAAAAATATTTGCGTTGTAAATGAAAGTATAGTGTCTTTAAATTAAAAAAAATAATTTTATAGTATAAAATTCTCATTCATATCTTATTGACAATAAATTTTTTCTTGTTAAAAGAATAATAGCTCTCATAGAAATTATTTTTTAAGGTCAGAAAATTTAAGGGGAATATATTGACGACTTCCTAGAGAGACATACATTAATGTTTACAAGCGGATTAGTTAAATATTTATCCTGAAAATTATCAGCTATTTTATGAGGTGGGAAGCATGTATTTTGAGGTGTTTCAAGGAGTTCACAATCAATGGTACTGGCGTTTAATCTCAGGAGATGCACAAAAAATTGCTTTTTCTAGTAAAGGTTATCCAACAAAACAAGATATCCTAATCAATATTGAGCAAATAAAAGAAATTACACATAAGGCTCTTATTAGAGAACTACAGTCCTAACGTTCTTTAACATTAAAACAAGCGTTTATTTTGTATAATGGTATGGTAGTTACTTTTGTGATAAATGAAAAGTGATTGATTTGCCCTCAATGAGAGGAAGTTTTTGTATTATTTCTGACACTCACAAAGAACATTCATATTCTTACAGATTATATGTTTATTTTCAATCATACTCAAATCTCTATAGCCTTTATCAAAAAGAAAATCTCTTAAGTGTTGTATTTTTCATAAAAAATAAACGCACATGAAGAGAAGATAAATCATCAATGAGAAATATATTTACTCTAAAAGATATTAATATCTTTTACGTTCATATTCCTCTTCTGTATCTGATAATCATAACTGACTTACCCATTTCATCTTCATAAAAAGCAAATATCTCTTTCTTTCTATTATCATGCAATTTTTTATACCTATTAGCTGAAACTATCGTAGCATTTATACCTTACATCTAAAAAGAACGTGCAAAACTGTTTCCAGCAATAATATAAAATTGCTGGATTGTATAGACGCGCTTTTTAATAACTAGCCTACCTATAAACTGGTTTATCATCATAAACTCTTATTTTATGATCAACGACGCTCTGTCTTATAACCTTAAATGTTGTCATAAAATCAGAGTAAACTTGAATATTCTCTTCCAATACAATCTCTCCATCAGCACCATAATTGGCTTCATTAAAGTTTATCTCTCTCGTCATTCCAATCTTCCTAACACATTTCCAAACCCTTTAATGCAAAATATGAATACAATCACTCTTTATCATCTTCAGATTTAAGCATTTTTTTATATTTCTTTTCATTTTTTTCATATTGCTTAATTTGTTTTTTCAGTTTTTCAATTGCTTGGTCGCGTCTTTTAATCACCATACTTTGCTCTCTAATAGCCCTATCTCGTTCTTCAGTCATCTTCATAGAATCTCTTAAAAACTCATGCTTTATTCTTCTAGATTCCTCTTTTAAAATTTTCACTTGACTGCGATAATATAAAGAAAATCGAAATATAACCCCGCTGCACAACAAAACAACAATCATTGCTCCCAATAAAATTTCGTTTACACTCATTTGGATCTCCCTTAATTGTCGCTCAAGTGATGATCTTGACCAATTTGTTTCATCCTCAATCAAAAAAAGAATGCAATAAATTGCATGTTCCAAGTGTGAACAATCACTCTCGGCGTTCTTATTTTCTCCATTAAAGCATTGATAAATGACGCAAACAAATCTCTGAAAGCGGCTAAATCTACACTCACACCAATTATTTGCGACACATTTATTGACACAAAATACAAAAAATAAGGAACGTCAAATAAAACTAACGACGCAATCCAATCATACAAGCCTTGCCCAAATCGTTCCTATCTTCCTTTTTTACGCCATGTGGAATGCGGCTATATATGAAAGTTTTTCATTATTACAAAAATCTTCAGTGTCACAAAGCACAGCATTTCTGTAAAATTTTGCCTTCCCACAAATCTTTACATCACCACAAACTAAAGCATCATTATAAACTCGAGCCTTTCTAAAATCACGAGTATCACCACAAAATTCAATACATTGAGCATTCAAAACTTGATCAAAAAAGACCGCATTAGCATAAACATATGCATCTCCACTCATATTCAAATAACGATAAAGTTCTTATTTTTCATAAACATGCGAACTCTTACGAACGACTAAACAACCATATGTTAATGCATTGTTATCAATAACAATATCATTATAAACACAGACTTCATTATAAACCGCAGCATCATAAAAACACATTCATCCCCATAAGGGCATTGATCGAATGTACAATTCTACCAAACAACCACCTTTGTGGATCAGATTACCTTCCTGTTTAATAAAATATCCAAGATCACTTTTTTGATATTTCCCATTTTTTTACGCATATATACGATATACCATCTGATAGTGATCTAATTTATTACAATAAAGAAGAAATCAGTATTCTTTGTCTATGCAATTTACATTTTTTCTACAGCCATTATCCTATCTCTTAAGGCTCTAAAGCTTCGTTATATTCACACACTACCCCAACATCAGAATTTTTTTTACAAATTCTGATGTTGGGGTATATCTTGATTTATAATGCTGCTACGTATACTATCATAGTGAAATCTCATAAACATACGAGTGTGTATCGCCCTTTCTGGTATACACATTTACTTTTTCACAACCGTGGAACTAAGCAACCATTTTTATTGATTCGAATCTGAAAGTGTATGGGGACATTTTGTTATTAGTTAAAAACAACTCTATATGCTTCCTTAGCGAAGAGCTACACATGGATATTTTCACGCTCCTTGTATCATATATTCTGGATTCGCAACGCAATATTAACGCTATAGCGTAAATATGTAAAGGTCTAAAAATGACAAAGACTGAAAAAGATTGGTTCCAACGCTTAGTTGAATTGATAAAAAGTGACGGACGAACAATGATTGAAATAAGCAGAGCTGCAGGCTGTGGACAAAATTACGTCCAACAAATGATAAATGGAGGCAAGAGGCCTTCTGTAGATAAACTCATGGCTATTTTGAATACACTGGGAAATGCTAGTGCCATATATGTAATAACTGGTTTCAACATCTCCGATGAAGACTTAAAACTCATAACTTTGATTTCGTCTGGAGATAAAAAGAAGATTGAAGCCTTAAATGTTCTGTTGAATGAGCAGAATCTGTAGCATTTTCTACTTTATCCAATATCGCTTGCTTTTGAGACGTCGATAAAGACTCCCATTTCACAATAATATCAGATAAAGTTGTTTCAAATTTTTTATCATTCTTCATAGTCATACTCCATGTAGTCACACTATATAACGCTAAAGCGTTTAAAATATATCTCATACCTTAGAAAAAAATATTTGCAATAGGCAGTATGGAAGCAATTGTGTACAAACTTATTTTACAAAATCAGATGAAGTTCTATTAGTCATGTACCATGGTGAAACAGAAAGCATCACACGATCCAGACCTTCTTATGAAAATTGGTATAATCTATCAAAAACGCGAATAATGTTACGCAGATCTTGCGATTCGGACCAATAAAAACTAATGTGAAAATATCCCTGAAGACACTCCTGAACTCTATATAAGAGAACACGAAAAAGCTTTTTTGAAAAAAATACATCACAATTTATTCTACATAGCACCATCTATGTTTTTTTAACAATATTGCAAAGCGAGAATATAACAATGTTATAGGAATAAATTCTTATAAACAGAGCCACACTACCTAAAACTCTGTAACACATTTACAGGTAACCTCCCCTCTAAACGCACCTTGTAAATACTAATATAAGTCTCTATCATAAGCAAAAATGATACTATCAAAAAAATAAAACGAATCACCACGCACAATCTTTGTACGTAAATTTTATACAGATTTACAACAAGAGAGAAATTCCCTTATGCAAATGAAGAATTATATTTTAAAAGTATGGCTTTGAAGAAGAAGTATACTTTTCCAAAAAAACACCCTCCCTGCCAATAATTTTTCATAAGAGAAAAAACTCATAATAAAGATAAAACTCTCTATACGATCAATACGAGAAAAATGTTAGCAATACAAAAAAGTGCTAGGGTTACCGCAATATTGCCAATTCCTTATCAGAGTAAAATCAAAAAAGACATCTGCTCTTCAATAATAATTCGGATCACATGAAAACTCTATAATTTAAACATTAAGCAAAAAATACACAAAAACAGAAAATGGCATTTTAACAAATTTTCCAATATCATAGAAAACATTTCTTACAGAGTAATAAAATGCTTATTACAATAGAATCTGGATGATGCAAAGCGATAGAAACAATCACTCAATTGACTTTTCAAAGAACAATTAATAAAATTCTTTTCAAAAAACACGCCACCGTCACTATGAACAATATTTCTCAAGATATTAAATAGAATTCCTTTCTTGGGAAAAAGAAAATAACAACAAATGTTATCATCGTTGCCCCATGATACATATGAATGCCCATAGATCACATTCTCTTATACACTAACCTTTCATCACAATGATGCTATTCGAACGTCTAAAAGACATTAACATCACTTAGAAAAAAGCAAATTTACACTAAATGTTTTTTGAGCCATTTGTTCTGAACAAGTACAATCTTTAAAATTGGTTTTATTGAGGTCTGTTTATTTGCAGAACAAGTATAAATAAACTTATCCAATGAAGCTTTTAGCCTTCTATTTTATGAAGAACACTATATAGAAAAAGTACAAAACAGTATATGAATTAAGAAAGTAAATAGCGACCCATATCAGTTAATCCAAATGCTAAAAGGTTGCAAATGAGAGAACTTCTTTGATGAGACTAAGAAAACATACCATCATATTAAAGCAACTGAGAGAAAAAACTGCAACAAACAACGACCAAAAGCTTCTAAAACAAACAGGAAAATAAATAAAAAACGAAAAAGGTAGAATCTCAAAACTTTTATATAAGCGATCCATTTTTCTATTGTACATTTCCCTATTGGTGGGCCCGGAGGGACTCGAACCCCCAACCAAGCGGTTATGAGCCGCTGGCTCTAACCAATTGAGCTACAGGCCCTAAATAGGTTGTTTCTCTCTAAACTAAAATGCCCTATGATACAAGAGCTGACAAAGATTATAACCCATCTTTTTCTCTTTTCTATTGGTTTTTTTTTCAGTGCTCTAATTTCTTTACAAAAACTCTTAAAAATGAGAGAATAATTAACTGACAAATATAAAGGTATAGATATGATAGAAAAGAAAATTCAACCACTGAAGAGTTCTCTGGTTAAAACAGTTATATTAGCATTTACACTCTTAGCCACATCGTTGACTGTACGTGCTTATGCTGAAGAAAATAAAATGAAAAATGCAACGATTACAGTGACAGCAATCGGAGAAAGTCAAGCAGCACCGGATATGGCCATTATTAATCTAGCCGTTGTTACCTATGACAAAACTGCCCAAAAGGCATTAGCTTCCAATAATCAATCCATCAATGATATTATAAACGCTTTTAAAAACAATGGCATCCAAGCAAATGATTTGCAAACATCAGGCTTATCCATTTATCAGTCGATCTCTGATAAACACCACGAAAAAAAGAATAATGAAAAACTCTATCATGTTTCAAATTCTTTAACCGTGCGCATTCGTGATCTTACCAATGCTGGTAAAATCTTTGATCAAGCGATGACACTAGGTGTTAATTCAGTTAACGGCATTACTTTTACCAACGCAGATACAAAACCATTTTATCAAGAAGCACGTAAAAAAGCCATTACTGAAGCCATTGAAAAAGCGCAAACGATAGCGCAA
Source organism: Bartonella sp. AP57NXGY (assembly GCF_042195805.1). Lineage (NCBI taxonomy): Bacteria > Pseudomonadati > Pseudomonadota > Alphaproteobacteria > Hyphomicrobiales > Bartonellaceae > Bartonella > Bartonella sp. AP57NXGY. The sequence goes on from NZ_JBHIOZ010000001.1 coordinate 61,635, forward strand.
GCAGCCGATTTAAAATTAGGAAAAATTATTGAAATCAATGAAAAGGATGATTACTATCACCCAACACCACGTCTCATGAGTAGAGCAGCAGATGTAAGCTATGCAAATACAAATTTTGCAGGTGGTGAATTAAATTATAACGTGAGCGTCACTGTAGTCTTTGCGATCGATTAAGTCACAAACAAGTTGTATAAAAAATCATATTACTGGCCTTCACGTAGAAGACCAGTAATGTGATAAAGATAATCTTCCTCAGATAATAATTCGTCTTCGTAAATCTCTATTTGTCCGCGTGCAGAAATATGCGCTGTATGTACCGTCTGACAATCCCCCGATACCAATGGATGCCACCAATGAAGATCTTTTCCCTCATAAATTAATCTATAAGCACAACTTTCTGGGAGCCAACGCGCTGTTTTAACTGTCGTAATGTCTAGCGATATACAATCTGGTACAATTGATTTACGATGAGCATAATCTCGACACCTGCAGGTTTCCCCATCTAAAAGACGACAAGCAATACTGGTTGCATAAAGGTCACCCGTATCATCGTCCTCAACTTTATGGAGACAACAACAGCCACAGCCATCACAAAGGCTCTCCCACTCAGAAATGGAAATCTCTTCTAATTTTTTTACTTTCCAAAAGGGAAGTTCTCCACTCATAAACTCAGACACACCTTTTTTAATTAAGACGATCTATAAAAAATGAAACGTTTAATTTCTATAATTTTATCTATTTCTGTCTCTTAAAAAGATTCAACTCAATGTATACTTTAAACCATGTTCTTAAAAGCTATCTGAATAAAAAGAGAATATTCAAAAATAGCGCATATAAATGAACATAACCTATTGAAACATCTCTTTGTAAACTTAACGAAGAATAAAATGCGTCACCTAAAATGATAGAAAAATTCCGCAAAGAACATACATTTTTCATCAAAAAGTCCGTATGTTGCAATATAAGTTTACTCCTAACAGATCTCATTTCTTAAAAACGAGCCGCGCTATACGCAAGGTAATGTTTTTATCGTTCATTTCTTGAAAGCCCCCTACTCTCTACTCCATAACCACCCTTTGCCCTATATCTATTCTTTTGAGACAGAGAAGTATAAAGCCCCAAAGCTAAGAAAAACATTAAACATCGAAAACTTTCTAGATTGTTCAAATTCTTCCTATGTTTTTCTCAAAAAAGTATCCAAGTACAACATGAAGCACCTCCCCCCTTCATTAGGAAGAAAGAGGGAGTTATTAAAATGCACACGAATTCTTTTATTTAAGAATCGAGAAAACTGCGCAATTTTCGTGAACGGCTAGGATGTTTTAATTTACGAAGTGCCTTTGCTTCAATCTGACGAATACGCTCTCTTGTAACTGAGAACTGCTGTCCCACTTCTTCCAATGTGTGATCGGTATTCATCCCTATTCCAAAACGCATCCGCAAAACACGTTCTTCTCGTGGTGTTAATGAAGCAAGAACGCGTGTTGTCGTATCTCGCAGATTAGCTTGGATAGCTGCATCAATTGGTAATAACGCATTCCTATCCTCAATAAAATCACCCAAATGGGAATCATCTTCATCACCAACAGGCGTTTCGAGAGAAATAGGTTCTTTTGCAATTTTAAGAACTTTTCGTACTTTTTCTAACGGCATAGAAAGCTTGCTAGATAATTCTTCTGGTGTTGGTTCTCGTCCAATTTCATGGAGAATCTGACGCGAGGTACGAACGATTTTATTAATTGTTTCAATCATATGAACAGGAATACGAATTGTACGTGCCTGATCAGCAATTGAACGTGTAATAGCTTGACGAATCCACCATGTTGCATAAGTTGAAAATTTGTAGCCGCGCCGATATTCAAACTTATCCACAGCCTTCATCAAACCGATATTGCCCTCTTGAATAAGATCAAGAAACTGCAAACCGCGATTGGTGTATTTTTTTGCAATTGAAATGACAAGACGCAAATTAGATTCTACCATCTCTTTTTTCGCAATTGTTGATTCGCGTTCACCTTTCTGCACCTGCATAACAATCCGACGAAATTCACCAATCGAAATAGCCGTTTCTTGCGCAAGATTTTGTATTTCACTTCGCAGTTTTTGGATTTCTTTTGCTTCACGCACCGAAAACTCTTTCCAACCAGGTGTAGGCAAAGCAGAAATATAATTCATCCAATCCGCGTCCAATTCACGCCCTTGGTATTCTTTTAAAAAGTCCTCATGGCCAATGCCATAGCTATTGGCAATCCGTTTCAGCTTACCTTCATTATGAATCAATCTCTTATTAATGTCATAAAGCTGTTCAACCAAAGCTTCGATACGATTTTGGTTTAAAGAAAGGGATTTTACTGCTTGAATCAACTCACCCTTTAATTGAATATATTTCTTCTTCTGAGAAGATGTAAGAGCCCCCTCTTTACGCTCTGCCAAACTGCTTTCAACATGCTGATCTTGTAATTTTCGTAATTTCACATAGGTTTGAGCAATAAAATCCAATGTTTCCATAACTTGAGGACAAAGTTCATTTTCCATTGCAGCAAGCGATAAGTTAACATCGTCCTCATCCTCTTCATCATCGTCTTCAATGTTTCTCTCTCCTGCGCTCTCCCCCATATTACGTATACCAGAAGACATTTTTTCTTCTACGGTCTTATCAACTTCACTTCGCTCAATAACAGGAGCCTGCTTTGCTTCTGGACCAGCATAAGTCGTTTCAAGATCAATAATTTCACGAAGAAGAATACGCTGCTCTTTTAACTCGTCACGCCAGATAATAAGAGCCTGAAAAGTCAAAGGACTCTCACAAAGTCCCGCAATCATTGTCTCACGCCCTGCTTCAATACGCTTAGCAATGGCAATTTCGCCTTCCCGCGAAAGAAGCTCAACAGCTCCCATCTCACGCAAATACATACGCACCGGATCATCCGTACGATCTGTTACTTCGCGTTTATTCGTTGTCGTTGCAATTGCGTGGCTAGAGGCTTCTACTAAATCACCCCCCTCTACCGTAACTTCTTCTTCATAATTTTCAGACTCAACTTCATCCTCATCATCCACAACATTAACCCCCATCTCAGAGAACATCGCCAAGATATCTTCAATTTGTTCGGATGTAACCTCGTCAGAAGGAAGAACAGCATTGAGTTCATCCATTGTTACGTAACCATTTTTTTTGGCAAGTTTAATCATTTTCTTGATGGCATCATCAGAAAAATCAAGAAGAGGACTATCCAAACTCGCTTGGTTTGTTACTTCTGCATTATCTTTCTGTTTAACCTTTGTTGCCATACCATAACTCCACTCGATCACTTCACAGTTTCCATGTAACCATAGTTTCCATGTGACCAGTTTTTTTGTTCTCACTAAAATCTACCAATAGTTACTCATATATACTTCCTGTTAAGAGATTACCATTGGAAAGAATACATTTTGTATACGCCCTGACATCCAGACAAACTTGACATCCAGACAAAAACGCGGGAAAACTCCAGAAGTTTCCCCGACACCTCTCAGCCCTTCTGAGATAATCTCTGCACCCTATCGTAAGAACCAATTTCCCGCTTTTCCTAAAATTTACCCGCTTTTCCTAAAATTTAATTGTCATCTTTATAAAAATGTCACTCCACATAAACTTCCTCATCTAAAATTTAAGTGACTGATTCGCATTAAAAAAGCGAATCATTTTATCGTATCTTGTGTATTCCCGTCTATTTTTTCATCCAACCAACTTCCAAATCCTTCAATTAACGCTTCTGTTGCCTGCATCTGCTCCAGCTCATTTTTTACCTCACGAAGCAGATCAAAAACCTCACTCTTAGGATTTTCTACAAGTTGCTCTTCAATATCCTGTAACCTCTTATGTAGGTGGTGTTCTTGAAGATGCAAGTAGACAGCTTGTTTTAATATAGCACGCGCATCTTCTATAGGGGCTCCACCAGGAATAATACGCATACCAATATTTTGCACAAGATGTTTCATACGCTCTAACAGAGCCTTTTGCCCTCTTTTTTCTAAGAACGCAACCATCGTCTCTTTATCATGAAGCTGTTGGTCCCCAAGAATTTCCAACATAGCTTGATGAAAAATTATCAATTGAGTATTTTTTAATTCTAACTCAGAAAGAATTTCAAAATTTTCATACCACAACTCAGGATAGTAAGCTAAAGTAAGTAAAATCACTGCTTCACGCAAAGGGATAGATTGCGAAGAATTTCGTACTATTTCAGAATTTGCTAACAGAGAAAAGGTTTGATCTTTAAAGGTCCTATTTGGTGAAGATTGACCATATCGCCCTTCCCCCCTTTTTTTCGAAAAAGAGGGACGAAAAAAATCAAAAAGGCGTTTTTTTACATCTTGCAAATAATAACGACGGACATCTTCATCCTTAATCGTAAAAATTTGTTGTTTTAGTTGTTTTTCTAGCGCTGCTCGTGCCTCTGGAATTTCAAAATGCTTTCCATAGGTAGCACGCCACCATAAAAGCTCACTCAAAGGAATAGCTTTTTGCAAAAAAGAAGAAAAAAGCTGTGCTCCACCAGCACAAACAATTTCATCAGGATCTTTCCCTTGTGGCAACAAAACAAAGCGTACACAAACCCCAGCCTTTAAAAGAGGCAACACACGATCAGCAACACGAAAAGCAGCTTTTAAACCAGCATCATCACCATCAAAACACAAAATAGGCTCCTTCCCCATCTGCCATAAAAGCTCAATTTGCGCTTCCGTTAATGCTGTCCCTAAGGGCGCTACAACTCCTTCAAAACCAGCTTTAGTCAATGCAATGACATCCATATACCCCTCAACAACAAGAAGTGAATGAATTTTTTCATCGCCAACAAAGCGACTATTTTTGCGAGCTGCTGCCGCGTTATAAAGTATATTTCCTTTATGAAACAGCACTGTTTCAGGGCTATTGAGATATTTTGCTCGTGTCTCTTTCTCTAATGCACGCCCTCCGAAAGCCACCACACGTCCGCGCAAATCTTCGATAGGAAACATAATGCGATTTCTAAATCGGTCATAAGAATCTGCGCTCTCCTCATGCACTGAGAGAAGCCCACATTCTTCCATTTGCTTTATTGAAATGCCCCGTGCACTCAAAGCTTCTTTCAAAGCTGTACGCCTTACCGGTGCAAAACCAATGCGGAAACGCTCTACAAGCTCTGGTGTAACACCACGTGCATCCAGATAACGACGTGCTTGCGTACCTTCTTTATCGCGTAAATTATATTGAAAAAAATCTGTAGCAATTTTCATCACATCATAAAGGTCAGCTTTTTCCAGTTGACGTTTATGACTTTGTGAATCCAAAATAGGGAGTTTTATTCCCGCAAAATCAGCCAAACGCTCTACACTTTCTGAAAAGTGCAATCCATCAAGCTCACACAAAAAGGTAAAAATATCTCCACTTACACCACAACCAAAACAATAATAGCGCCCTTTATGATCATCACAATGAAAACTTGGCGTTTTTTCACCATGAAATGGACAACAACACCAAAAGTCTCCCCGTGAAGGCTTACTTTTTCGAGGATCAAAATCCACCCGTTGCCCAATCACTGTTGAAATTGGGAGTCTCGTACGCAATTCATTAAGGAAATCGGGCGGAAAACGCATTATCTCTCACAGAGTTTGAAAATTCTTTTTTGCATATTTAACGACTTTAGAGCATAATTCCAATACTTCCTCTTAAGCAGTTGTAAAATTTTAAACCCTCAACTGCATATATTTTTAGAAATGGAGAATAAAAAGTGATCGAATTTATTGCTCAATATCCGTGGTTAGAGGCTATTTCTTGGCTTGTTATTCTTACTATAGCTGCCCTTTTAGTGAACTTTCTAGGACGAAAATTACTTATTCACGGAGCAAAAAAACTCTCTTCTTTTCTCCCCAAAAATACAACGATCGATATTAATAATGCTATTCAATACATAGCGGATATCATTTCAGCTTTTATTCTTTCAATTGGTGTTAATTTTATCTCAACATTGCCCGATGCATTTAGCACTGTCATCAGTAATGTTGCCAACGCCTTCATTATCTTCTTTGTCGTCCTGACAATTTCTTCCTGTCTCAATGTCATTAACATCCTTTACGAACAACGACCAACAGCACGACTAAAACCAATAAAAGGTTATATTCAAATTGCTAAAATTGCACTTTTTGCTGTTGCAACAATTTTAATGGTCGCTACATTGATTGACCGTTCCCCTCTTATTCTCTTCTCCGGTCTTGGTGCAATGGCCGCGGTTCTCATGTTAATTTTTCAAGATACGCTTCTTTCTCTCGTTGCCGGTATTCAAATTTCATCCACTGATATGGTTCGTGTTGGGGATTGGATTGAAATCCCCAATCTCGGTGCCGATGGTGATGTTATTGAAATTGCCTTGCATACTGTTAAAGTTCAAAATTTCGACAACACCATCACCTCAGTTCCTATCCGTAAACTTGTGACCGACCCTTTTAAAAATTGGCGTGGAATGCAAGAATCGGGTGGCAGACGCATCAAACGCTCCCTTTTTATTGATCAATCAAGTATCCATTTTCTCACAAAAGAAGAACAAAAATATCTTTCCCGATTTAATTTATTAGAAAGTTATTTCACGCAAAAAGTAGAAGAAATCGAACAATGGAACGCTCAATTAGATAAAAATCATGATGTCTTAGCCAATACGCGCCGTTTAACCAACATTGGAACTTTTCGTGCTTATGTTTTTGCTTATCTACAACAGCATCTAAACATCAACCCTAATATGACCCTCATGGCACGGCAATTACCTCCTACAGAAAATGGTTTACCCTTAGAAATCTATTGCTTTACGAACACCACCGTTTGGATCGACTATGAACAAATTCAAGGCGATATCTTTGATCACCTTTATTCCATTCTGCCCTGTTTCGGTCTAAAGGTTTTTCAAAATCCAAGCGGTTATGATTTTAATCAAGTATTAAAAGCAAAAGTGAAATAAAAACAATAAACTTCAATTTATTAATTTGAGGCAACCACATTCACAACAACAAAGAAAGAATAAAGTATCATGAATGGTTCATTGGTACTCCTTCATCTTGCCGGCGCTATTTCTTTACTTCTCTGGGCCACACGCATGGTGCGCACAGGAGTTGAACGCGCCTATGGTGACAGACTTAAATATAAAATGTGCCACGTCGTTTCAAAACCATTGTTTGCCGTAAGTTTTGGGCTTTTTACAGCAATGATTTTACAAAGCTCTACAGCAATAACACTCCTCGTTGGCTCTTTCGTTGAATCTGGTTTTGTCTCTGGAGTAGCAGGACTTATGGCTGTACGTGGAGGAGAATTAGGATCAGCAATCGTTGTAAAAATTCTCACCTATGACCTCACTCTTGTTGTACCCTTGTGTCTTTTAATTGGCACTTGTATCTTCATGACAACAGAAAAACGTGAATGGCGTCAAATAGGACGTATTGTCATCGGTATTGGTCTTTTGATTTTATCTTTAGAGATGATAAGTACCGCGACAGAACCTTTACGTGAAAGCGAAATTTTGCCTAGCATCATTCGTTATCTTTCAACCGATCCTATTTCCACTTTTTTGTTGGCTGCTGGCTTAACCTACCTCTTACATTCATCCATTGCAGGAATCATTTTGCTGGTCAATTTTGCCAACTACGATCTTATCCATACGCAACTCTGTGTTGTCATGGTTCTTGGTGTCAACTTTGGCTCTTCTCTTATAGCACCACTTTTAACGCGCAACGCCTCTCCTAATACCCGCCTCGTTCCCTTAGGAAATTTACTCATGCGTGGGGCAGGGTCAATCCTTATACTTATCTTATTTCTCTCCTTTCACCCTCCCATCACATGGCTTGGCAATAACGCCCCTACTCAAGTAATCAACGCCCATATCATTTTTAATGTTTTCATTCTCCTTGCTGGAATACCGCTTTCAAAATGGGTTTTAAAATTAACCACTCAGATCGTGAATATAAGTGCAAAAAAAATGCAAGCCGACAAAACGCTCAATTTATCCGATCAAACAGCTCTTGATGACAGTGTTCTTGATCGCCCAACTCTCGCCCTCTCGAATGTCATGCGTGAAGTCATTCATATTTGTGATCTTGTAGACATCATGCTAGAAAAAATTATGGGACTTTATGAAAAGCCTGATCCCAATATTATTCGTGAACTCAACCAACTCAACACCATATTGGACAAAAAACATATCGCCATCAAACTTTATCTTGCACGATTAGCGGGACAAAAATTATCTGACGAAGAAGCTCTTCAAACGCAAGAACTTCTAGGTGCCTGTATAAAATTAGACCAAGCAGGCGATATCATTATTCATAATATGTTGATGCTGGTTAAAAAGAAACAACAAAAAGGTTTACAGTTCAGCAGCGAGGGCTGGAGTGACCTCCTTCGTTTCCACGCCATTGTACTAGCCAACGCGCATATAGCATTTAACGTTCTCGTCTCACGTGATACACACACTGCACACCTATTGGTACAAAAAAAAGATCAACTACGAAACTTAGAAAAAGAGATGAGTTTAAAACATTTTAAACGTCTGCGTGAAGGGGATCTCAAAAATGTAGAATCATCCAGTCTTCATCTCGACACTGTGCGCGACCTCAAACAAATCAACTCTCTTTTGACCTCAATGATCTACCCCATTTTAGAAGAACAGGGACTTCTTCAAAGTTCTCGTCTACGCAACCCTGCTGAAGAACAAACAGAAAAAACTTAAACCTTTCAAATAACTTGAATAAAACACACATCACATCGATTATTCAATTTTGAATATGGTCAAGATATTGATTTAATCAAAATATCTTATTATTCGACAATTTAAATGAGCTTTCTGCATCGTAAGTTTCTTTCATTTAAAATCTATACATGATGAATTGCTCAAAGTCATCTGCTTGCACATTACAAACAAAGCAGCATGTAGAATAGAACTCTTGAAGAAAGACGTAAAAATGCCTAACCATCTCAAAGCCAAGACTGTTAAACACATAAAGAGTAGGTCAAGAGTATGATAGTTCCAACCTAAACCCGCCTTGTAAAAAGGGAACCGCTTCACAGTAGCAGCGAAACAGAAATACTCTATAAGAAATACAAAACCCCACAAAAATGCAACATTTATATCAAGATTGGTAGAGGTTCAACCTATACAGCCATGCTATAACGTATCAACGAAACAGTTTTCATTTCAAACATCATTGATATCAATTGGCAAGCTCCAAACTTTTAAATATCCATTTTACTTATTGCTTTAATCACAATTGTTTTTTAATGTAAGAGAGAGATTTAAAAAGCTTATAAATACACTTTATGAGTTCTTAGAACATTTCTACTAATATTTTCTTCTTTTATTCATATTTATCAATTAATTAATTTATTTATAAATTAAAATATGTTGTATATTTATACTTATTAAGTATTATTATGATATAAATGTGAATATTATTTTTATATAAAGGAAAGTAATAAGTAAAATATCTAAAAGAAATATCCTTTCCACTGGTTAAAAAAGGAATAAACCTTGATTTTTACAAAGTTTACTCTAGTTACAATTTAAATTCAGGCAAAGGAGGGTATCATGGAAAATGCAAACATCGGTTGGATTGCTGCTATTATTATCGGCGGGATTGCAGGTTGGGCAGCACAGTATATTATGAAAAGCCAAACAGGAATATTGTTAAATATTATCTTAGGAATTATTGGCGCTGCGCTAGCAAGCTTTCTTTTTAGTCTTTTAGGTGTAAGTTTTGCTGGTTGGCTTGGCTATCTTATTTCAGGTTTTATAGGAGCCTGTATTCTTATATGGATAGGACAAAAAATTCGATCATAGAGTATTTATTTTTTACACCTTTTGGAATTCAATACAAAACTAGGAAACAACGAGCAGAGTTTGAAATATTTTCTTGTAACTTGGTGTTACCAATTTTGATATGATGGTGAGATGCTTAAGCTGCGATTTTAGGCATACACCATCACCGTATTATAAAACGAAATGCAGTAAAGAACTTTATAACGCACCATTTCATACCTATATAAACTTACGCATATCAGGAGAGATATGTTGCGTTATTTTAACGAAATACGAACTGATTTATGTACCACGTGCGCAAATCCAGCATATCTCACTGTAATAACAATTCATAAGGTTACAAAAATCACTAACGATGATTAAAAATTCTACCGTATAATGCTTAACACCTATACACTCTATCAACAATACCCTTTTTACCGAAAAACTCGAAGCGCTTTTTTACATTCTTAAGAAATAAAGAGAGACGGCAAGAATAAAATGATAAATATTTTTTCTAATCTATGAAATAAAATAGTATCTAAAATAAATATGAAAATTAAATTATAATGTGTTTTTTTAAATTTATTTTTAATAATAAAAATATATAAGTAAAAATTAATAATATTAATGCAAATTTATTATAAAATTAATACACATTATGTGATGTAATATTTCAAAATTTTAATAATATAATATATTTTGCAAAAATATATGCATTACTATAAACTTCTTGATTATAAAGAATACGATCTCCTTTACATCTCAATTCAAAAGATTTGAATATCTCTTCTCTTTCTAAAGTATAAAATAAAGTTTTGTTCCTCTTAAAATTTCCTCTTTATATCATCTTGCATAGATGAATTTTTAGCTCTTCTTTATATGCGTTACAAACGAATTTTAAAGCACGAAACATTTTTCCCATTGCTCTCATGCGATAAAGAAATTTCCGTAATGCATTGTGAAAGCGCCTTGAACAAAACATAATACTTTATTTTGCTTTTTTAAATGAAAATAATCCTATAATATATACTTCCTGCATATCTTCTTTTAAAGACCTTTGCTTTCGATTTTCCCTTTGATATCTTCCTGTTAAAATCTTGCTGCTTTTATACTCCTTGTATTACAATAGAGCTATCTATTTAACCCAACATAACATATGGAATAAGACTTTAGCTGTGGAGTAAAACGATGTCTGATCTTGAAGATTCCATCTTACCACCTCTAAAGTGGTTCTCTGATCAAAATCCTCCAATACCAGAAAATGTTCGCGATTGGCTCATGGAATCGGGCTCAATGACGCTTCGATTAAAGAAATATTGTACCTGCCTCCAAGTTCAACCACAACGCGAATGTTTTATTACGCGAGATAAATTAACAGAAGAAGCAGAGCATCTCCCCGAAAATGCGCGTTATTGGCTACGCGAAGTCATATTAATGGGAGATAATAAACCTTGGCTCCTTGGACGCACTGTAATTCCACAAGAAACCCTCCTACACAATCAAGCCTTGATGCATTTGGGAACTGTACCTCTAGGACATTATTTATTTAACAATGACAAATTAACCCGCGATTACATTCATATTGGTCAACAAGGTGCGCTATGGGCACGCCGTTCCCGTTTGCGGTTAACGGGTAAGCCATTGTTGCTAACTGAACTATTTTTAACAGATTCACCACTGTATCCCCACAAATAGAGGTTACTCATTTTATTCTGCATAACTTATAGATTTCATATAGCTTATAAGGGATTTAATCAGAGAAAAGAATTTCAAAATTATCTCAAGAACACATTAAAAACAAAGATTTCTTTTCAAAATATCCTTTTATTTCATCAACTCAGCTTAAAAAATCTCTTCCCTAGAAAAAACGTTCTAAAATTCTGATTTTCTTATCATTAAAACCAGCACTTGAATTAAAAAGATACACACCATATTGATAAAACCATCTATATTTAAATTTCTTGCTGAATAATCACTACTCTAAAATACGGTAACTCTTTATCAAACAAATGCTTTGAAACAGCAAAAAAGACAATAATACACTCCCCAAAATTGGAAATCTGTATCAATTAGCTTAATCATTCTGTTTTAAAATTTTTAACAGTGCTGACAATAGATCTTTTTAAAAAAGTAAAAACTCTATAATCTTTTTGTTTTTTAATGGTCTAACAGCTTTGAAGAACAGAAAAATATAATACTTAAAAGAATGTTTATTGCTCTATAAGAGCCAAAAAAATTTCGTTGATATCAAAAAAATATTTTTTTGATAATAGTATGTATATAAAAAATAAATGATATTTATTAACATCCTACTGACTTACAAAGGCGACGCACAATAAAAAATATTTTCCAATCCCCTTGAATTAACAAGATCTATTGCAATTTTTGACGAAGACTATTGCACACTTTAGAAAAATTCATTTGCCCCGCATACCGTTCCTTAAGCCATGCCATCACCTTACCGATATCGCGTAATTTTTCTGCCTTTGTTTGTGCCAAAGCTTCACAAAGAACCTGTTCTACTTCCATCTCCTTAAGTTGATAGGGAAGAAATTCACGAATAACTTCTATTTCTGCTTGTCCTCTCTCTGCCAATTCCAAGCAACCAGACTCTTTATAGGCTCGCATCAATTCTTCACGCTGTTGAAGCATTTTAGTGAAAACAGACTGTATCTGCTGATCATCCACTTCTAGCTTCCCTTCATCATAATAAAGAATATCACGATCCCTAACTGCAGCATTCATTAAACGAAGTGTAGCAAGACGCGCACTATCTTGCGCTTTCAAAGCAGCCCTAAGAGCCCCATCAATCTGGTTACGCAACATAAATTTATCCAATTTTTGTTCAAGAAGAAGATGCCTTTTAACCAATCTTTATCCATCTTGCAATGGAGAATAAAAAAATAATTAAGGACTCGATCTTCGAAAAGCTAAAACAAGACTTTACCTCTTCATGGAATGTACTTATACTGCCTATTTCAAGCGAAACGTTACCAGAATAATATACACAGCATCTGCTAAAGGTATGATTTTTGTGTAAAGTTGATCATTATACCTTTCAGAGAATAA
>NZ_JBHIOZ010000001.1:74603-92305 GCF_042195805.1 Bartonella sp. AP57NXGY
AGAATAAATTGTGGATACATACTATGATACAAGCGACTTCACCCAGCCACCCTTGGAGTATCAAAAAACCGACAGCCCTCTTAGTCTTAGCAGATGGAACCGTTATTGAAGGCAAAGGAGCAGGTGCTACAGGTATAGCTGAAGCTGAAGTGTGTTTTAACACCGCCATCACAGGCTATGAAGAAATCCTCACAGACCCGTCATACACACAACAAATCGTTAATTTTACTTTTCCTCATATAGGAAATGTAGGGGCAAATAGCGAAGATATTGAAGATCTCTCTCCTCTCAATTGTCATGGTGCTGTTGGCGCTATTTTCAAAGCAGACATTACACATCCCTCAAATTATCGATCCAATGAAAATCTTCATCAATGGCTTAAAACGCGTAAAATTATTGCACTTTGTGGTATTGATACACGTGCACTCACAATTCTTATTCGTGAAAAAGGTGCACAAAATGCTGTCATTGCACACGATGCTAATGGAAACTTTGATATTCCTTCTTTAAAGAAACGTGCGCAAAAATGGCAAGGTCTCGTCAATCTTGACCTTACGAAAGACGTGACATCTCAATCATCAATGCAATGGAATGAAAAACCATGGAGTTGGAATAAAGGATACGGTACAAACAATGTGCACAATCTTCATATCATTGCAATTGACTACGGTATTAAACGTAATATTCTTCGCCTTATGGCAACACAAAAAGCACGCATTACTGTTGTGCCTGCCCACACAACTGCAAAAGAAATTCTGGCAATGAACCCTGATGGCGTTTTTCTTTCTAATGGACCAGGAGACCCCGCAGCTACGGCTCAATATGCCATTCCAACAATCAAAACATTAATTGATCATAATTTACCAATTTTTGGAATATGTCTTGGTCATCAACTTCTCGCTCTTACGGTTGGTGCAAAGACCATGAAAATGCACCAAGGACATCATGGTGCCAACCACCCAGTTAAAGACCTTAACACTGGAAAAGTTGAGATTGTATCGATGAATCACGGTTTTGCCGTAGATTCTTCCTCTTTACCACAACATGTTCAAGAAACACATATTTCTCTCTTTGATGGTTCAAACTGTGGTATTCGAATCATTGGAAAACCTGTTTTTTCTGTTCAATATCACCCCGAAGCTTCTCCTGGACCACAAGATAGCCACTACCTCTTTCAGCATTTTAGTGATCTCATTATGAATTATAAAAAAATATCTTAAAATAAAAAGCCTCACCTTTTAACTTCTCTCCTTTAAATTATATCATCTTCCTACGCACAATTATATTATTTTTATACCTACAACTTATTGAATAAATATTCTTATTGATCATTCTAAAACTAAAAAGAGCGCACTGAATAACTTAAATTTTTCTCCCTCCTCTTCTCTTAAGGTCGTATCCATCAAAATCATTGGCTTCTCCCCCCAAGCAAGGTAAGTGTATCGATAAAAACTATTTTTAAAAAGAGTAAAGTGTCTAAACTTCAAATAAGCATTTGATTCACAATACAATTTTAAGCATTCTATTGTGCATGAGAAGCATAACTCCTCCTAAAGAATAAAAAAAAAATTAAAGTGTGAGACAATGCAACAAATCTCTACTTTTTAAAAGATATTGCCGTAGATGGTTTTGAAAACTGTAAAGCCGAATAAAAAAGTAATAGCAAAACAGAAAACATCTTTTCAATTTTACAACGTTATATTCTTCCAAAATGAGGTTGTCTTTCGATTCCAGAAATGATGCCAACAAATATAAGCAATATTTTACTTCCAATTTGCCATATAAAATTTGGAATTGTTCATACAATACTGATACATCTAACTCAGATACGTTTTAATCTTTTTTTTTCAATATGCTGCTACATTAGCACTGGATATTAATTTGCAAGCAATAGAAAAAATACGGTCTCCCCTATACAAACAATATCACAAAATAAAAAAATTATTTTCACTAAATGAGAAGGATATATCGATATTCTATACAACACTTTGTGAAACAAATATCACAAAAAACTTTCTGCCTATAAAATGATACATTTTGTTTATCTTGTGCATTCTCTAGCAAAATAGTACGTACCAGCCCCTCTCAACAAATTAACGTACCCGCAAGACAAAAATAACTGTCGCAACAACAAGAAGAAAAAAGCCTCCAACAAAAGGAGCACCAGAAAAATAAAACAGTGCATTTTTATCTGTAAAACATTCAAAAAGAAACACATAAAAAACAGAACCAAATGTTAAACTCAACGAAATAACAGATGTCATCGCTCCTTGCAGTTCTCCTTGTACATTTGTCGGTACCTGCGCTGAAGCAATAGCACGTATAGGTGCATGAACAAGATATTCAAGCATTGTACACATACAAACCATATAAACCATCCACCCCTGCGTCGCGAATGTATAGCCCAGCATAGCAACAGAGGCAAACAAAAGCCCCACTATAACAATATGCCAATCACTCCATCGTTTAGAAAAATAAGGCAAAATGAGAGCGACTACAATAAATTGGCCTATCCCAAAAACACTATAGGAGAGTCCAATAGAAAAAGAACTCCAATCATAGCGTTCTTTTGCAATGAAAGCCCAAATGCTTAACCATACAGATTCCGCAAACCAATAAAGAAAAAAGACCAATAACACCCAAAGAACCATCGGATATTGTTTCAGGTGCCAAAAAGCACCTAAGGGATTTGCCCGCTTAATATCAAAAAAGCGCCTATTCCATAAAGAAAGGGTTTCTGGAAGCATAACCCAAGAAAAAATAAAATTAATGAGTGAAAAACCAACAGCAAAATAAAACGGAATACGCGGACCAAACTGACCTAAAAAACCACCAATAAACGATCCTAAAATAAACCCCAATGCGGATGCAATGCCTAACAAACCAAAATTGCGTGTACGGGTTTTATCATCAGATATATCCGCAAGATAAGCTGTACAAGTTGCAAAACTAGCGCCACTTATCCCTGACAAAAGACGCCCGATAAATAACATAGAATAGCTCCATGCTATAGCACATATGAGATTATCAAGAGCAAAGCAAATAATAGAGAGAAGCAAAATAGGACGACGACCATAACGATCAGAGAGATTGCCAATAACAGGAGCAAACAAAAACTGCATCACTGAATAAGCTGCAAGTAATTTTCCTCTTTCTACAAAAGATGTACTGACCTCTTTTCCAGTTAATTGAGAAAAATATTCAGGCAAAACAGGACAAATGATCGCAATACAAAGAATATCTAACAATAAAGTGATGAACACTAAAACGAGCCCACGCTGAACAAATTTCGGATTGAGCATTTGGTCTGGCATAACATACACACTATTTTACGCATACAATGACTCCCCCGCTCTCTTTTAACTCCCGTTTCCTTTTAAAAGTATTCTATACCGTATACTTTTCACATACAAAATAATAACAAAGTAAAAATTTAAGTAAGAGTCAAGATAAAACTATAAAATTACGTTTTAATTGGTATATATTTAATTGCTATCTCATTGTCAAAGAATAAAAATTTTTTTGCATTATACGAACAAAATATTTGTGCGACAAACTCATGAACAAAATTTCATGAAACACAAAGTATTTCCAATAGTTTTAGAGACATTATGATGAATTTTATCAGACATCGTTTCCCCCTCTCATCCCACCGTTTTCAGGAATCTCAATTCCATCAGATACGTTAGATATACTATAGTAATTGAAACCTTTTAAAAGATAAGCTCTTAAAAAATTTTCTTACCCTCAGAATATGCTATAAGGTTAAAGCAGCATCACCAGAATAGCTTAACAACGTAAAAAGCTCATCATATTTTTAAAAGTATTTATTTGACAATAATTTTGATTAAAAAATAAGTATATTATAGAGAAAGTTCTTTAATTCTATAATCTTAGAAAATATTCATATCGCTTGCAATTTGTGGAACCTTATTTTATCTTTATATTCATTGATACTCTTAATGATTGTATGCTACCATTAAATCTAACGATGATCATGATAAGCATTTAAAAAATAGCACTTTTAGAAATAGTTCGTCATGAATTTTTAATTCAAAAATGGTGTATAAAATGCGAAAAATATCCCTATTAATTCTCATATTAATGTTGGTAACAGGATGTGATGTTCAGGATTCTGATTCACAAGAGAGTATTTTAGAAAATAAAATAAAAACACAACAAACAACCAACGTAAACCTAGATCCCTATACTCTAAATAAATTAAATACTCTTCTCAAAAAACGTTCAGAAACAAATTATCAGGAAAAAGGGGCACTAATTGACTTTCTTTCTGAAGCTTTTTTAGGGACACCTTACCAAGCAAATATGTTACATGGCTCAGAAAATACACCAGAAAAACTGATTATTGACTTTAGAGGCTTAGATTGCTTCACTTATCTGGATTATGTTGAAGCATTGCGCAAATCAACATCCCAAACAGAATTCATAAATAACGTCATAAAAACGCGTTATATTAACGGTAATGTTGATTTTTTAAATCGGAAACATTTTTTTACGGATTGGGCTTATAGAGAATATAAACTCGCCACTGATATTACCGCTGAAATAAGTCCCCATGCGGTAAAAATAGAAAAATATCTCAACAAAAAAGCTGATGGTGAAAGCTATCTACCTGGGTTGCCAGTTGTGAAACGCACGATAACGTATATTCCAAGTAACTTTATTAATGAGGAGGTTATAGGTCGTTTACAGTCTGGTGATTTCATTGGTATTTATACGAAACTTGCTGGATTGGATGTAACACATGTGGGCTTCTTTATCATGACAGATAAAGGGCCAATGTTAAGAAATGCTTCTTCACGAAAAGAAAACGAAAAAGTCGTTGATTCTCCTTTTATGAGTTATGTTGAAAAAACACCAGGAATCATTGTTTTAAGAGCTCTTGAATAACATCATAGCGATATGAAATATCTTCTCTATTCTTAAAATATATACTGTCGTTATTCAGGTAAACATCTAACTTCGTTCAAGCTATACGGATATAATATATTTGTTTACAGTTTTAAGAGAAAAAAGTCGTTTTGATCTAACTTTGTTTATAGGTATGACAAAATCATTTTTGGAGAAATCACGGATTTGTAATCACTTTTACTGGTTGAAAGATTAAAGACAGAAAAGACTCTATTATAGTATCACGCTTTCCTTTCATATTCTCAACCAAGAGTTATCTTTAGATTACCGCTAATCTGATCTTTACGAATATAACGCAAAAAACACAAACGAACGTTTGTAAAAATAAGTAAAAGTAAAGCCAGATATGTTTGGTGTTGTTTCATAAAGTATTTTATAAAAATTCAATCTACCTCTCTAATTTATTGCATATAAATTTTTGACTTTATAGCTTTGTTTTCCTTATAAAGTCTTTGCTTTTTGTTATTATCTATAAATTAAAATAGCCCTGATATAGCAGCATATTATGATTAGGATGCACCAGTAACTGTACGAGTCCTTGTAAAATTTTGATGCCAGATTGGAATGAAAATATGAAGGCATCAATTAAAAACCAGTTTCTATCTTTAGCATCATTCTTTAGTTCAGCTTTACAATTTTCTACAGTAACGACAATAATATCCTTCAAAGAGTAGAGACATGAGCATTATTTTTTTTCATCTTTTAATGAGTCCCCCATCCTTCATGCAATAAAGAACACTCTAAACAGAACACATTGTATCGATAAAACAACACATTTATTAGCAACAATAATGATGATTAATCTATGATCACAAACTTTAAAACCCTATTCATAACTTTTATATAAAATTTATAATTAAATCTCATTAAAACTTATTACGAAGGCTTCACTCCTCTTCGCCCTAAGAAACGAAACATCTACTCCCGACAGTCTGTAAACGATCCGTTTTCTTAAATGGATTTAAGCTGCTAACCATTTCATGAGATTCACTTACAAAAGAATACACCGGCAAGTCCTATTTTGAATATTTACTCCATACTCTAAAAACACTTAATAGATCAAATTTTATATGCCTTATCTCACCACACCTTAAATGACAGTGTTTTAACGAAATAGAATAAATCTTGCCTTAAATACTCTGTTTAACCTTGTATACTTGATTGATGCAAAAATTAAATCAACAAAAGAGCATCATTGTATTTTCGAGAGGTATGAATCACCCCATCATAAAAAAACAGCCCTTATAACATAACAGACAATTTGAAAAAATCTTTTTATATAAAAGGGATCACCGTTGTACCGGGAGGCAATTTTGCCTCATCTTCAGGCTCGACATGAATAGAAATACGCACATTATCAAATTCTTTTTGAAGAACAGCTTCGATTTTATCACAAATTTTATGTGCTTCTCCTACCTGCATTACAGCAGGCACAACCAAATGAAACTCTATAAAAGTAACCCTCCCAGCAACACGCGTCCGTAAATCATGGACCTCAAGCGCACCCGATGCATTTGCAGAAATCAGCTCCCGAATCCGCATGCTTTCATTCAATTCAACGCCAACATCCATTAATCCCTGAACAGCACTTCTAATCACCTTCCAGCCCTGTAAGAGAATATTAACGGCAACGATTATCGCTAAAATTGGATCTAAAGCTCCCCATCCTCCGACAAAACCAGCAATCAAACCAATTAAAATTGCAAGCGACGTAAAAACATCAGTTATAAAATGTACTCCATCAGCTTTAAGAGCCGGTGAGCGATGGAGTTTTCCCTGTCCAATAAGAACCATTCCCCACATACAGTTTATGACAGTTGCAATAAGATGAATAACAAGCCATATTCCAGGCTTCTGCAACAATTTAACGGTAGAAAGAGCTATCCATGCTTCTCTTAAAATAACAATTGCCGCAATAATAATGAGTACCCCTTCAAGAATTGCGGAAAAATATTCCGCTTTATGATGCCCAAAGGGATGATCATGATCTGCTGGCTTCATACTCACTTTAACAGCCCACCATGCTGCTAATGACGCAAGAATATTAACGATTGATTCCAATGCATCAGAATAAAGTGCAACCGAACCTGTGATGTGATATGCCCAATATTTCAAAGCAAAAACAATACACGCAATAAAAATAGAGTATAAAGTTAAGCTTTGTATATTGATTTTTACATCCATGAACCTCATCCTTTTCTTCACGAAATAGGGAATTAATATTTTCAACCATATCATTATACTTTTGGCATAACGACGATCTTTCCTCAATATTACAGAAGCTTCATCATACAATAAACGCCTCAGCTCACCATTATTATCGTAAAAACTGCTCAGTTACACGAACAGCACCAATAAATAAAGAAGAGAGAAAATAATAGAAAGAAGAGTTTTCCCAAGAGCAATCAAACACATAACCTTCATTATTAATCGTTTTCTGAATAACTTAAAGCCATCTCACTTCTCATAAACGAAAAACTTGTTTTTGCTCAAATCTATCATGATCATGCATTATTTTTCAGTCTTATGATGTGCATTATAACCCATCTATAAGCCATCTTTGCACCTTAGAAAAAATATCTTAGCACTCTACGGTAACTTTACAGGTCAACTGGATTTTAAAATATGATTTACTAAAAAATTTAGATATAAAAAGAATAACAATGATTACCCTCAAAAAAAAGAATCTGGGCATTGGGGACCCAGATTCTTTTCCCTTAGAAATTAAGGGCATACAGAACTTGGGAAATAGCGGGGACCCAAGACACTGCACCCGATACAAGAAAAATATATGATTCCGTATCAGTATTTTTACATTATACCTATGGTTGTATATTGTCAACATAAATTCTACCATAAGTTTTAAAAAATATTTTTTTATCTCTTCTTTTTAAATAAAACAAATTCTAACATCTGGAAATCATAAGAAAAAAGCACTAAAAATCTCGCATGCATTTGAATATCATAACAATCAATGAAACAGATGATCCACGCCTAAAAGCCTATCATAATATCCGTGAAAAAGATCTTGTTGGACGGCAACATCAATTTATTGCTGAAGGCAAAGTAACATTGTCCGCATTACTACATTCGAAAGAGTTTTCTGCCATCTCACTGCTCATCGTAGCAAACCGTCTCTCTGGACTTCTACCGCTTTTAGAAAAAACACAGCCTCTATGTCCCATTTATTGCGTTCCACAAAAAGTTATGGATAATATCACCGGCTTCCATGTTCATCGTGGTGTTCTGGGTATTGGTAAACGCAAAATACTGCCACCCTTACAAAGTTTTTTACAACATCTTCCAGAAAAAGCTTTGATTCTTGTTTTATGTGGTATCTCGAATCACGATAATATGGGATCAATTTTTCGTAATGCAGCAGCCTTTGCCAGTAATGGCATTATTGTCGACAAAACCTCATGCGATCCACTTTATCGCAAATCAATAAGAGTGTCTGCCGGCGCTGCTTTAAAAGTACCCTATACGCAAAACGCTGATATAGATGACATTATAGCTGCTCTAAACGATGAAAACTTTCATCTTTATGCACTCTCCCCTTCTGCCTCACACACTCTCAAGCAAGCCAACAAAACCAAAAGAATGGCACTTATTTTTGGAACAGAAGGCGATGGCTTACCACCCCATATACTACAACAATCAAACACCTTACGTATTCCCATGACTGACGGTTTTGACAGCCTTAATGTTGCCACAGCCTCAGGTATTGCACTTGCTCATTTTACCAACTTTGACCACTAAAGATGATAACACTTCAAGTTATAAAACATACCCAATGTTGTATGTTATCTATCAGTCTCCAATAATATTGCCGTTCCCTAGCCTTTGAAAGCATTGATAAAAAACATTTTTACATTTTCTTTATCATCACTTTCCACACCCTAACCCCGCTTATGACGTGTAAAAGATATAATTTTGATGGATTCAATCATAAAACAAACTTTCAATGAGAAAATCTTCCGGAAGTCTCTCATTCAAGTTTAAGATTAAAAAATATCATTATAAATCAATTTACTATGCTTTATAAAGCTGTTGTTTTTAGTTCTGAGGAAACAGAATCTTTTGTTTCGAGATTACATAAAACGCGCTTCAACATCATTTCAGTATCGGCTGCACGTTCTGAATGTGTTACAAATCCTCCCCCAAGAATACGCGCCTCATGACCATTTCCATCATAAAGAACGCAAGCTTGCCCTGGTGCCACACCATTTTCACATTCCAATAAATCAACGGAAAAAATACCTTCTTTATAATGTAAGCGCGCAAGGTGAGGAGGACGCGTTGAACGCACCTTTACAGCCACCTCAATACCTTGAGAAGGGAAATTATCTAACGACTCATCACCAAGCCAATTCACATCACGTAAAAAAAGCTTATGCGTTTCTAACATTTCACGCGGTCCAACAATAACACGTGCATTTTCCACATCGAGATAAACCACATAAAGCGCTTCACCCGTTGATACCCCAATACCACGACGTTGACCAACCGTATAATTAACAATTCCCGAATGTTTACCTAAAATCTTTCCATCAATATGGACAATAACGCCAGGATTAGCTGCTTCTGGACGCAGTTTTGCGATAACATCTGAATATTTTCCTTGTGGAACAAAACAAATATCCTGACTATCATGCTTATTGGCAACCACAAAGCCCATTTCTGCTGCCATTTCACGAACGCGGGCTTTTGGAAGGTCACCAAGTGGAAAACGCAAATAATCAATCTGTTCTTGTGTCGTTGCAAAGAGAAAATAACTCTGATCACGATCATTATCGAGAGGACGAAAGAGTGCTCGATGCGCTCCGTGGGAACGCGAACGAATATAATGTCCCGTAGCCAAAGCATCTGCTCCCAATTCGCGTGCCGTTGTTAATAAATCAGCAAACTTAACCGTTTGATTACATGCAATACATGGTACTGGGGTCTCTCCATGAGCATAACTTTCTGCAAAAGGATCAATAACAGCTTCGCGAAAGCGCTTTTCATAATCAAGAACATAATGCGGTATTCCTAGTGTTTCTGCAACGCGGCGTGCATCCTCAATATCTTGTCCTGCGCAACACGCCCCCACCCGATGCGTTGCTTCCCCATGATCATAAAGCTGCAACGTAATGCCAATAACATTATACCCTTCCTTTTTCAAAAGACCTGCAACAACCGATGAATCAACCCCCCCCGACATTGCAACAACAATGCGAGAATCCTCAGGTTGTCCTGGTAAATCAAGACTGTTTAAAAACATGTATTCATTCTCTATTTAATGCTCTGTTTAATGGCTAGCCATATGTTGACATTCTGATGCACGCTCTTTAGCACTTTTACACGATTGATTGCCTTTATATTATTTTTTTATCCTTTCCACAACCATAGGCATTACTTTCTTAAAAGCTGCTGCAAACAAAAAAAGAATGATAGAAATAAGGCATAATGGTAATCGTTTAGGAGAAAACCTTTTTTCTCTTTTGAAAAATCCGGTAAAATATTGCAAGAATCTCTTCTACACACTTCAACTTGAGCTTCTTTTTACATACCCAATCACTTTATTAATTTTTTCTTTCAGCGCTTTTAGCTCTTTTTTAAATTTCATGCTCTATAAACGAATCAAGTCCTTGACTAAAGGTAGAGGATACGAATGAGCAACTTGATAAAAACACAAATGAAATATGTTATTGGGCCAGATGGAAGTCCGCTTACAATTGCCGACCTACCGCCGCAAACAACACGGCGCTGGGTGATTCGTCGCAAAGCTGAAGTTGTTGCGGCTGTCAGAGGTGGATTGTTAAGTCTTGACGAAGCGTGCCACCGTTATACTTTGACTGTAGAAGAATTTCTTTCATGGCAAAGTTTAATCGATGAACACGGTTTAGCGGGATTACGAACGACCAAGATTCAACACTACAGGCATTAAGTTGCCATTGATTAATAACATAAAGCAATCTATAAAACAGCCAAACTTGATAAAAGTTTGGCTGTTTTATACTATATCCAAAAGATAAACCTGAAAGAATGGATTTTTCAATAATTGCTTTTATCATCCAGCCATTAAATTAGCCAACCATTGAATTAGATTGAATCAAAATATCCTTATCATCCGCAGCAATCTTCTTTTCTCGTGCTTCCAAAAGCTGTGCACGTTGCAGCTCTGTATTAGCTTCATGGAGAGCAATTTCAGCATTTGTTTTTTGAAGTTCTAAATCACGAATTGAATTGATCAGATTATCACGTCTTTGCCGCGCTGCACGCGCAAAAGCAGAATAAGCAAAATGGTGAACATCATTGTTTCCAGATTTACGTTCTTCATGAGTAATCTGTGCTTCCAACTCTAACACCATTCGTTCAAATTCTGCGATCATCATCTCAAGCTGTGCAATTTCACGGCGCTTTCCACGCACTTGAAACATCCTCAATCGCACCATATTTTCTCGTGGCTTCATACTCACTACTCCTTGATTGCGCCAACTCAAAACTCGCATTCACACCCAATAAATATCTTTTAGTTATATATCTATCCGACAAAAACAGTCTATTAACTTGAAATTATAATAATTTTTGCCTTGCATTAAAGCATCTGAAAATACAATCTGCTTTAAAGAGCAATAACTATTTCTTTAACTTTTCCCCCATTATAAACTGAAGAGGTTTAAAGCTCAGTAAATAAACACTGAAATTGTAAAAAAGTAATTTATAAAGCTCTTTTACAAATTTTTTTAAGTTAAAGTTTATAGAAAAAGCCCTCCTTTTTTATTATGTTAAAAAATATAGGATTTTTCTAAAATAATTTTGTAGCCTCTTTCAAAAATAAAAATATTTTGTTAACCACTATCATGGATAGTGGGGAATTTAGTAGTGATTGTTACGCGTACTACTGAAATGTTCATAAACGCTTTGTTATAAGTGTTTGATTTAATGAATTGTTTTTATAACAGTGGTTTTGCTAACTGATATAAAATAGAAATGCTCCTTATGATTCGTGAAGGAGCAAAGTGAGGGATCTAAAATGCGCGTATTATTAATTGAAGATGATAGAGCAGTTACTCAAAGCATTGAGTTGATGTTAAAGTCGGCTAACTTTAATGTTTATATCACTGATCTGGGTGAAGAAGGTATCGATTTAGGAAAACTCTATGATTATGATATCATTTTGCTTGATCTGAATTTGCCTGACATGTCAGGGTATGATGTCTTGCGGACTCTAAGGTTGGCAAAAATAAAAACTCCTGTCCTAATCCTCTCTGGTATGAATGCCATTGAAGATAAGGTTCGTGGTTTTGGCTTTGGAGCAGACGACTATATGACGAAGCCTTTTCATAAGGATGAGCTCATTGCACGTATCCATGCAGTTGTTCGTCGTTCAAAAGGACATGCACAATCGGTTATTGTTACCGGAGATCTCACCGTTAACCTTGACACAAAAACTGTCGAAGTTGCAGGGCGCCCTGTTCACTTAACCGGTAAAGAATACCAAATGTTAGAGCTTCTCTCTTTACGCAAAGGTACCACCCTTACCAAGGAAATGTTTCTCAATCATCTCTATGGTGGAATGGATGAACCAGAACTAAAGATTATCGATGTTTTTATTTGTAAATTGCGGAAAAAATTGGAAGCAGTCTCTTCCAGTGTAAATTACATTGATACAGTTTGGGGACGTGGTTATGTATTACGTGATCCAGTTGAAGAGAACGTACGAAAAACCGCTTAAGCAGTGAACATGCACATTGTAAAATCTCGGAGTGTAGCGGGCCGAGATTTTTTCCCGAGATCTTTTCTCTGTTAAAAGTAGAGAACTCGCACACTAAAAATCTCATATAGAAAGCGCTTAAAGCTTAAGAAGTAACCACACCCAATTTACACATATAACCTTATCGCTCATAAGTTCAATCGAAGCCACTTTTCCCAACACAGCTTAAGCGCTTCTCTCTTATTCAAAGCTTTTTTACACTTTCTAAAACAATACAACCATCACTTTCATCAATATTTATTTTCATCTCTGTCATCTGAGCAAGTAACATTGTGTAATAAAATTGGATGACATGTGCATCAATAAGCTCTTCTTGAACTTCTCCACGAAATAACGCAAGAAAATGAGGGGGTATACGGAGAGTTCTACCGAAAACCTCAAATCGAAAAGAACGTTTATTTTCTTCTTGCAAAATCATAACAACAATTTCACCACCACGAGAAACTGTTGCGTTTGCAATCAATAATAAATTAAGCAAAAGTTTAACTTCATCTTTTTCTAACAATAAAGAAGAAGCTTGCCATTTTAAAGTTGCTTTTTCTTCTTTCATATATTGTTGAGCAACCTGCTCTGCAGTCCGTGTATCTATTTGTCCTCCACTTGCACCAGCAAAACCAAAAGCCAATCGCGCAAATTGTAGACGTGCAGCAGCACTCGCAACGGATAAACGCACCAATTGTAAAGCATCTTCTTCAGCTCCTCCTTCATCATAAAGCTCCATTGCATTTTGAATAGCCCCCACAGGTGAAATCAAATCATGGCAAATACGACTACAAAGCAAAGCAGCAAGATCCATAGGCTTCAAAGAAATATCTAACGTCATAATGATTGAAAACTC
The DNA here is from genome assembly GCF_042195805.1 of Bartonella sp. AP57NXGY. Lineage (NCBI taxonomy): Bacteria > Pseudomonadati > Pseudomonadota > Alphaproteobacteria > Hyphomicrobiales > Bartonellaceae > Bartonella > Bartonella sp. AP57NXGY. The sequence continues at coordinate 88,133 of NZ_JBHIOZ010000001.1, forward strand.
CTAGATTCAAAAAAACAAACTTTATTTTAAAGAAAAACTCTTAACATCTGATGCATAATAGGAAACATTAACAATCATGCTAAAAAATTCAGAAATAAATTCAAGAATTTAAATAACCTTATATCTTATTTTTTATTTGAATAGAATGAAAATTCTAATATTATCTTTTTGTTTATCACTAATAAAAGGAGAAAACTCCATGGCTCTCTCTCTGCTCAAATACTGGTACAAAAATATTATATCTTTAATCTTCCTTTTATTCATCACCATAAACACTACACAAGCTCGACTAAAACCAATAGAGCAAAACGAACCTCATTATTCACTCCAAGAAATTATTGATTCTGGTCATATTTTTTTTGGAAAAACAGCCAGTGGTCTGGCTGTTGCAATTCAAAATATTTTTTCAAAATACGGTTATCCCAATGCCTATATTTTAGGAGAAGAAGCTTCTGGTGCCTTTTTTGCTGGATTAACCTATGGCGAAGGAATGGTTTTTACCAAAAGCTATGGTCAACATAAAGTTTTTTGGCAAGGTCCCTCAGTAGGATGGGATTTTGGCGGCCAAGGCTCCCGTTTAATGATCTTAGTTTACAATCTTAATGGCATAAATAATTTATGGAGACGCTATGGTGGTATTTCAGGTTCGGCCTATTTAATTGCAGGTGTTGGTTTTCATGTCCTAAAATACCACAATACCTTGTTAATCCCAATACGTACAGGAGTCGGCGCACGCCTTGGTATCAATATAGGATATTTAAAATTAACACATAGACCGACATGGAATCCGTTTTAAACGGTTTCTTATTTGAAAAGGGGTATTATGCTTATTCAATCATTTCTTTTTTTTATACTTGGAGTTGCTTTCACTTCCTGGTTACTGGTGCTTTTATCTCCTTTTATTTGGCGTAAAGCCGTTCATTTTGCGTATAAAGATGTTTGTGCGAAAATGCCATTATCACTCGCGGAAATAGAAGCAAATCACGATTTTCTTCGTGCACAACATGCTGTAGAATTAGCAAACAACCAACAAAAGTACGAATTTTTGCAAAAAAAATATGTCCAACAAAAAATACAACTGAGCCAAGTAACAGAACAATTTTATCGGCTATGCCTCCCCACAAAAGATACTCTCACCAAAGAAGCGATAGCAATCAAACAAAATATCGCCACACTATACACTTCCAAAGGAAAGACAAATGATGCGTGAAAAAGTCGCACACTATCAGCAACGCTTACAAAAAATCCAAACTCATGAGCTGGACACGACCGCCAACCACCAATTGCTAGAAGAACTCCGAGAAGAAACAAAAGAACTTGCAGCAACATTGGCAGCTCAAATAGCGCTACAAGAGGGGAATACATCACCCATCAACACATTGATTCAAAAATCCAAAAGCAAAAATGACCTAGCATCACGTATTCGCCAAAAAATAACTTTTCTCTCCAAAAGCCCTGTTAAATAAGTTATCTTTTAAAACACCTTAAATGAAGAGTAAAATCAACAAAGGTTCATTGTAACTTTCATAACCCAAATCCTTTTTACTAAACGTGACTTTTTTGCTAAGCTAAAGGACAAAGTTTCTTAGCCCATACCGTTCTGTTAAAAAATATCTTCTTGTCTAGAAGCTTCACTTTCTAATCATATCACCGCTCTAAAGGACAACATTTCATAGGTCCTAGAAAGGAAATAATACCAAAACATTGGCCACACACTCTAACAAAAAATACCTTCTAAGATGGATCACCAATAAAGCTTTGACCATAATTTTAAGGATAAAAACACGCTCTCAAGAGTGATAAAAATCTCTTATTTTTTTGATAATCATATCCTGATCCGTTTGTGTCAAGTAAGGATGCATTGGTAAACTTAAAACACACTCTCCTAAAGACTCTGAAACAGAAAGGGAATCTTTTACATAAGGGAAGTGTTTATAAGCTGGCTGTTGATGTAAAGGAGTTTTATAATAAATCATTGTAGGGATAGAATTTTTTTGTAAAAAATCTTTTAATTTATCCCGTTCTTTTACCTTAATCGTATATTGTGCATAAGCAGAACGAATATTTTCTCCTATTTCTGGAACTGTAACAATATCTCTTAAGCCATTGGAATAGCGTTGAGCAATTTCTACACGCTTTTCCATTTCATCTTCAAAAATCGCAAACTTTTCTAGTAAAATTGCAGCCTGAATGCTATCTAGGCGCGAATTCATACCAATACGTACATTGTCATATTGCGTTTCACCTTTACCATGAAACAAAATAGAGCGTAAAAGTTCTGCAAAATGATCATCATTGGTCATCATAGCGCCTCCATCACCATAACATCCTAATGGTTTTGCAGGATAAAAACTTGTAGCAGCCACATCACCAAAAGCACCACACATAGTATTATCGCTTCTCCCCCCCATAGATTGAGCAGCATCTTCAATTACAAAAAGATTTTCCTTTGCAGCCACTTGAGCAATTTGCACATAGTCAGCAGAAAGCCCAAATAAATCAACGGCAATAATAGCCTTTGGCTTTAGACGTCCCTCTTTTTTTACCATTTCGATAGCGTGAGAAAGTTTTTCAACATCAATATTGAATGTATCAGGTAAAACATCGACAAAAACAGGTTCAGCCCCCACCAAAGCAACCACTTCAGCCGTTGCTGAAAATGTAAAACTAGGACAAAAAACAGCATCCCCTAGACCAATATTTTTAGCCATAAGAGGCATCTTCAAAGCATCTGTTCCATTAGCACATGCAATCACATGTTTAACGCCAAGATATTCTGCCAATTTCTCTTCAAATTCTGTTACTTTTGGCCCCAAAATATACTTACCACTAGCGACTACATGCGCAATTGCAGAATTAATTTTATCTTCAATACGCGCACGCTGCGCCCCAAGGTCGATGAATTGCATATTAACTCCATTGATCATCACAAGAATGCAAAAGCGCTACCTATCTCTTTTATCTATCATAATTGACATCAGCAGCTGTTAAAATCCGTAAAACAGCAACAGCATCATCACCATTTGTACGAGGTGATTGACGCGTTTCAATACAATGAAGGAAATGCCGTAATTCGCAAGTAAGCGGCAAATCTTCACAAACATCAATGTAATTCAGCTCATCCATGCTAAAAGCCCACTCTTGATTTTCTTTCCAAACGGCAAAATGGTGCATTGCCAATTTACGACTCCACGGTTCCATATCATCAAAAACGAGTATAGCCTTTGTTCCAACAACAGTTAAACGCCTCTCACGATAAGAACTCAAGCGTGAAGTAAAAAGATGACTACGCACACCATTTGGAAAAATCATATGAATATGAGAAAAATCAGAAATCTGATCAACGACAGCAGCCCCCTCACCGCGAATTTCGGAAGGTTCACATCCTGTCAACGCCAAAATCATTGAAAGATCATGAGGGGCAAGATCCCATAAAGCATCACTGTGTGTGTGAAATTTTCCAAAGCCTAATCTATGAGAATAAATATATCGCACATCTCCCACATCTCCGTTTTTCACCAATTCACACATTTTTTCAAAAGCTGGATGAAAACGCAAAATATGGCCCACCATAAAAACTCGCTCATAGGCCTCAGCCTCCTGAACTTGGCGTTTAGCATCAGAAACATTCAAGGCTATTGGTTTTTCCACCAAAACATCTTTACCATTTTTAACAGCACGGAGCACATTTTGCGTATGCAATTGTGGCGGCAACGCTAATACCAGCGCATCAATATCTCGATGAGTAAAAAGATCATCTGGTGTAACAACCTCTACACCATACAGTGTTGCAAAACTAGCAGCACGATCATTATCAATATCAGAAACTGCTGCTAAAGCCCCGAGAGAGTGGAGTGTCCGTATATGATTTTCACCCCAATGACCGCATCCTAAAACCGCTACACGTGGCACCATTTTCATGCCTTACCTTACTTTATCATATGAAAATTACACTTTTACATATCGAGGATAAAATAGAATGACAAGAGAAAAGCTTAAAAACGATGCTTGACATCTTACTATTCTACCCCTTATATCCGCAAAAGATGTAATTATTGACAATTATGATTGCTTATTTTGGCGGAGTAGCTCAGTAGGTTAGAGCAGAGGAATCATAATCCTTGTGTCGGGGGTTCAAATCCCTCCTCCGCTACCATTACTTTTTTATTGTGT
>NZ_JBHIOZ010000002.1:0-29859 GCF_042195805.1 Bartonella sp. AP57NXGY
AGCTGCGTATAAGCAATACCACCAGCAACATAAGGCATAATGCGATCAACGGCTGCAAAACCAACACGAACGCGTGTTGCACCAGACCATTTTTCTTTTATAGAGGCGCTATCTACACGTTTGTCAGTCGCCGCGATACCAGCAATAGTTTTTCCTGTAGCAGGTGTAGCTTTCGCTGCTATAAGCTCATCTTTGAAAGCATCAAGGCCAATTGCTCCAATGACTGCTGAATGCGCTTTTGAATCTTCGCGGTCAGCCCAGACGGCATCAGTTTCAACACCTAGAATGAGGCCATTTCCAAGATCCACGTTAGAACCTACATAAATACCCCCCATGAAACCGGAAGGCTTAGGTGTCCAGTCTTTATCTGTAATTTTCTTTTTTGTTTCTGAATCATATTCATCAACTTTACCTGAAAAGTTACCAACTTGACCACCGATATAAAAGCCTGTCCAAGAAAATGAAGGGGCTGCTGCGATGACTGCTGGGGCTGTTTCATGAGGGATGACAACATCAGCAGCTTGTGCTGCAGAAGCTGCCGCTATAGCGATAACAGAAGTTGTTACTAAAGATTTTATATTCATAAACTTTGCTCCTAATTTATTTATGAGCACAGTGCTACAAGATTACAGAAAGAAAAGCTGTAGTAAAAATGATACAGTCACAGAAAATGGAGGGCACATCCCAGACAAAATCGCTTCATAGCTTGATTTTGTACGAGAAACCTAAAGATATATATATAAATAACTTATTGGTTTTTAAATATAATTCTTGTTTATTGTCTATGATTTTTTTAAGAAAACCTGAATAATATCTTTTCACATCCACAATAAATTATGTATTGTGTGATAATATAGCAACAAAGAATAACAGAGGCTCGGTCAAAGACAGAGCCTCTTCGTTATTTAACTTACCATCTATTAAAATTTGTAAGCAACACCAACTCGGAAATCATTGGTTTTGTAAGATGTCTCATATTTATCATTTGAGAATTTCTTTTTACCAAAATCTGAGTAACGATATTCCGCACGTACAATAATATTATTGGTCATTGCTAAATCAACACCAGCACCAAGGGTGTAACCAACAAGGGTCTTTGTTTCATCAGACAGAGTACCAGAAGCGATTACTTTGTCTGAATCTTTATCTGTTATTGAAATCAACGCACTATCTTGAAGCTGTGTATAAGCGATACCACCAGCAACATAAGGCATAATGCGTTCAGCTGCAAAACCAATACGCACGCGCGTTGCACCAGCCCACTTTTCTTTAAAAGTGAAACTGTGGGTTCGTTTAGCACCAGGTTTAAGCGCATCTTTACCAATATTAATTGCAGCGTCTTTTAATACCTTGTTAATATAATTGATGTGTTCTGGGGCAATGACATATGTTTTTCCTGTCTTCGTGTCATCTTTATTAGACCACATGATATCTGTATCAACACCTAGAATAAGGCCATTACCAAGATCAACGTTGGAACCTGCATAAAGCCCCCCCATGAAACCAGATAGTTTAGGCAAAAGGTCATCAGGCGCTGGAATCTTGTTTCCATTACTGAGAATATCCATTTTCGTTTTACCCGAAAAACCACCAATCTGGCCCCCAACATAAAAACCTGTCCAAGAAAAAGTTGGAGCAACAATAACGGGAGCAACAGGTGTTGGTCTTGGGGGAACAATAACATCTGCTGCTTGTGCTGCTGAAGCTGAAACAAAAGCGAAAGCAGAAGCTGTTATTAACCATTTCATATTCATATTTTCTCTCCATAGCTGAATATTTATTTGAACACACCGTTTCATATAGAGCACCATCTTCAGATATCTGTAGCAAAAATGATACACTTATAAAAAAAACAAAAAGCCAATCAAAGTACCCTTAATTGCTTGATCTGTAATAAATGAGAATAAAACTATGCCCATGCACAAATGGTCTCTTTTCCTCACGTTTTCTCTCCTTTATCATTTTGATAAAAAAACTGCGCCACAGTACCCTCCGTGTAAAGCGTGTGCTATTGACATAAAATATAATATATTGATTTATAATGAAAAAATATCTTTTATATTAATTCGTCTGCAATATTGACGATGCTCTTATCTTAAGCCTTTTTATATTAAAGAAACCAAAACCATCCCTCTGCACCTCACAAACAAGCAAGTGTGTGAATAAATAAAACTATTTAAAAGCTAAAATGCTTCCTATTAATACTCTCAATATTGTAATAGTGAAGACCGTTACAATATTGAGGGCAGCTAAATCTAACTGTTCCATTTAAATTCATACAAACAACGTTTTTAGCTTCATCCTTCGCATAACCAAATGTGAATAGCACTTTGATTATTTTTTCATCATTGTAAAGAACGCTTGTAGCGCATATGAAAAAGATCTCCACTACCCTATGGACTGCAACAAGATTACATGCAATTTCATCACGCTTGCTCTTTGTTTTTATTTAGGCATTTATTCCTTTTTGACATATTTACCATTTTTTTCTTCTCTCAACCTTATAGTAAAGTCTTTTTCAGAGATTCAGCCTTATTTGTAGGCTATCATTTCATACTCCTTTACAAGACGAAATTGAAAAAAATACCTAAAGACAGACAACCGGTATGATAAACATTAAAACTTATATAGAAATCTCCTTAAAGCTGAAAAAATGAGAAATCTTTCTGAAAGTTTTCAAACCACCCCTTGCTTTAAAAATCATGAATTTGGCAGAAAAAACATCCCTCTTTTTCAACTTCAAAGCATATATTATACTTCTTGATGTTGTTTTTTCACTTTTTAAAAACTCATTGGACCTCGTGCAAATAGGTTTGGCCGTCCTTTTTTCCCTGGTCTTCTTTTAGGATAATGATCTCTTTTTTTACCAGAATGTAACACAGGTACTAACTTAGCTGCTGTTATGCTTTCGCTGTTATTTGTGCAAGAAAGTTCTATCTGAAAAACTTCAGATAATAACTTGCGAAGCTGTTCACCAGTAAAAAAACCTATTGGAGGAACAGCCGAAGATGCTCTCTGTATAAGGTTTTGAGACGCTAAAAAACTTGCACCTTGAGCCATAGAGATTGAAGCAAAAGTAGCAAAAGCTGTAATAAAATATTTTATGTTCATAAATTTAACCTCATCAAATATTCATAATGGATTTTATCTAGTGCCTTCATTGCAAATTTCCAGAAAAAATAGCATGTTTATAGATAAAAAGTGAGAATCCTTAAAAATAAAGCTTTGGAGCATTTTAATTTTAAAATAAAAGAAAATTGCCCTGCTCTGCCAACATAGAAATTACTTATTGAGTAATAAATAAAGGCACGAAGTATCGTCTGAAAATAATAAACTATACGAACTTCATATAATATACTGATTTATAATGATAATATAGCGTTATCCATATTGACTGAGAATCCTAAATACCATAAGATTCTCTCATTCCAAATCTTTTTCATGTTGAATCAATCAAAACCATTTGTTTGCACGTTACAAGTTGAGAGAGCTGTGTGGATAAAAAACACTAAAAAAAGACTAAAAATGCCTCTTATGAACCGTCTCAAGTGCTAAGGACTTACACAACATTGGGAATTGGTACAGTTGTGTGGATGGTAGCGGCTTGTTACTCCATAAGCATAAAGATGGTAGTGTTCAATAGATTTTATATTGGTATTGGAAGCTTTATTGTTATATCTTTTATGAGCGCCACCGTAAAATGAACTTGGGTGTCGGTTTCTTTACAAAAAGCACATGAATTAGCAACACAAATATATTCCGTTTAGGGCGTTCTGTTTTACACGAAGAACGTAAATCCATTAAAAACATGAGGCAATGCGTAATCTCTATTATTTAACAGACATTGCTTTAAATACTTTTGAAAGTCGTAAAGCAGAATTAAAAATGATGGTAAAGATGAGATTTGGTTTTTACATTTACACATTCATATTCTCCCCCAATTAGGCTGTATACCGGTTTCAGAGATTTAAGTCTTCCAACCTACCGTATGTTTCCAGCCTCTCCTCAAAATTGCTTTGTTTCAAATAAAAGCTGTTACAAAAATAAAAAATATGGATTCGCAAAAGTATTTTTATTGCCTAAACTTCAAATGAAATAGCACTTAAGAATTTATTATAATTCTTATCAGAAAAGATGAGAGGATAAAACGCCCATAATGTACAAGCATTTTGTCCTCTCACATCAATAATTAACTCTATTTAAAAGCCAATTTTAAAGTTAGCTATGCGCAAAAATATCAACTTCCGCCCATCCTAAAAGATCAAGCCTAGCTCTCATAGGCAAAAATTGAAAGCATGCCTTGGCAACATTTTCTCGCTCTTCACGTCTTAAACGTTCTTCAAATATAACCTTTAAACGATGTAAATATAACACATCCGACGCAGCATATTCAATTTGTGCCTGTGATAACGTTTCTGCCGCCCAATCCGAAGATTGTTGCTGTTTAGAAATATTCACATTCAGCAATTCATTACAAATTTCTTTCAAGCCATGACGATCCGTATAAGTGCGCGTGAGTTTCGAAGCAATCTTTGTACAAAAAATAGCCTCTGGCATAACACCAAATGTATGCGCTAAAATAGCAAGATCAAAACGCCCAAAATGAAATATTTTGGTTATTGCGTTATCCTCAAGCAATTTTATCAAATTTGGTGCACTCTTTTGTTCTTTAGCAATCTGAATAACGTCAGCAGTACCATCTCCAGAAGAAAGCTGAACAACGCATAAACGATCACGATAGGGTTGTAATCCTAAAGTCTCGGTATCAATCGCAATGGCATCAGTTTTATAATTGTCTAAGTTTGGTAAATCACCTTGATGAACGCGAATCTCAGCCATTTACCCTCCTACTTGCTAAAGCAGCAAGAATACGCGCCCAAGACCGCTGCCCCTTATGAAACGATTTTAAATTATACTTTTCATTAGGAGAATGAATACGGTCATCAGCCAATCCAAAACCAACCAAAAGAGTTTCCATACCAAGAATTGATCGAAAATCTGCTACAATTGGGATCGAGCCCCCCATGGCTGTCAAGACAGCGGGCACTTCCCACTCTTGTGATAAGGCATCCTTCGCCTCCTTGATAAAAGATGAATCATCAGAAATCTGAAGTGCCGGAGAAGAACCGTGATTCTTAAATTCAACCTTACAATCAGCAGGAATTGAGCTACGTACATAATCACGCAACGCTTGGCGTATTTTCTCTGGATCTTGCTTATGCACCAAACGACACGATACTTTTGCACTCGCTTGAGAAGCAATAACTGTTTTCATCCCTTCCCCTTCATAGCCGCCACTAATACCATTAATTTCCATGGTAGGACGTGCCCATACAAGCTCTAAAATGCTCCGCCCTTTTTCACCAGCTGGAACGGAAAGTCCTATAGGACCAAGAAAATTTTCAGCAGTACAATTAAGTGCATTCCATGATTGTAAAATCTGTGGAGGTGTTTCTTCTACGCCATCATAAAAACCAGGAAGTGTTGCCCTATTATTTTCATCGTGAAGTCCTGCTAAGATTTTCGTTAAAATACGAATGGGATTAGCTGCTACTCCTCCAAAATAACCAGAATGTAAATCACGATTCGCTGCTGTGATAATAATCTCTTCTGCCATAATTCCCCGAAGAGAAAGAGCAATAGATGGTGTATCCGCATCCCACATTGACGTGTCACAAACCAATGCATAATCTGCCTTAAGTTCATCTGTATTTGCTTTTAAAAAAGGAATAAGGGAAGGAGAAGCACATTCTTCTTCTCCCTCAAATAAAACAGTAACTTTAATAGGAAGCTGCCCTGTTTCTTTCTTAAATGCACGACATGCTTCAATAAAAGTCATCAACTGACCTTTGTCATCTGAAGCTCCACGAGCACAAATAACTTTCTCTCCATCTCTCTCTTTTAAAGAAGGTGTAAATGGATCATCCTCCCATAAACTCAATGGATCAACAGGTTGAACATCATAATGTCCGTAAAACAGCACATGCAAACAATCATCTGAAGGTCCAGGATGATGCCCAACAACCATTGGATGCCCCGGCGTATCACGGCGTGAAGCCTCAAAACCGATGCTTTTTAAATCCTCCACTAACCAATCAGCTGCTTTACGACATGCATCCTTGTAAGCCGAGTCTGTAGAAATCGATTGAAAACGTAAAAGAGAAAAAAGGCGTTCAAGGCTCTTCTCTATATTTCCATCAAGATGTGTTAGTACTTTATTCAGCATAAAAAAAACCTTTCAAGCCTTGTGTAATTATATTATAGATGCGATGACTTTAAGCCTCTTGTAAGATTTTGCAAGACACCTTATTCATTTTTGACATTGTGAGCAGTAAAAACTTGAACGTCCAGCCTGTAAAATGCGCATAATAGGCGCTCCACATTCCAAACATTGCTTGCCTTCTCGTCCATAAACTGAAAAAGCATGCTGAAAATAACCAAGCGAACCATCTATATGCATATAATCACGTAAAGAAGAGCCACCAGACAAAATGGCTTCAGAAATCACATTGCGTATATTTTGTGCTAAAGAATCTGCAAATTCACGTGCACGTGCCGTTTTTGATGCTAATGTAAATGCACCACGTTGTGGAGACAAACGACTCCGCCAAAGTGCTTCACAAACATAAATATTCCCAAGACCTGCAACAATAGACTGATCAAGTAAAACACCCTTGAGAGACATTTTTTTATTAACAAAAGCCTTTTGTAAATAACGACCAGAAAACGAATTACTTATAGGTTCAAGACCTAGCTTATTTAAAAGTGGATGTTCATAAAGCTTATCCGTATCGACTAAAAGCATAAACCCAAAGCGACGCACATCATTATAAATAAGACGATAAACGTCACCATTCTTTGTCTGAATATCCATGACAAAATGATCATGTTTAACTAATTTACTTGACGCTGAACAAGCTTTTCTTAAAAAATCATTCTCTATACGCCATGAACCAGACATTCCTAAATGGCTTAAAATCGTTTCATCCTGAGAAAGATGAAATAATAAATATTTCGCACGCCGACCAAGTTCTATAATTGTTCTGCCAATAAGGCGCTCAGAAAAAGCCTCAGGAAAAGGAAAGCGCAAATCTCTACGATTAAGTTTGACAGATACTATCTTTGCATCAGTTACAACGGACTCAAGTCCACGACGAACTGTCTCTACTTCAGGAAGCTCAGGCATTACTCTTCTTTAATAATTATACACTTTCCAATCGTATCACTGATAAATTGACTTCTTCCCCCCTCAAAAAACGAAGACTTCCTCTACATCTACTAAACAAATTCTTGATGAGTCGATTTTACTTGGATTCCTACTCATGTGAATCATTTAACTAAAGGCTTTATGGACAAACCCTGCCTTGAATATATACCACACACTCTAAAATACTTAACGTATCAATAAAGCTTACATCCCACCCCACCTCAAATGACCGCGTTTTATGGTAACAAAATTAAGCCCATTCACCCTTACGAAATACAGGAACTCTTACACCATCTTGGGTAATGCCATCTATGTCAATTTCACCAGAACCAATCATCCAGTCAATATGAATGACACTTTTATTCCCACCACGTGCTGCAATCTCTTCTGACGTCAATGATGCCCCATCTAAAAAGCATTTGGAATAACACTGCCCTAAAGCAATATGACATGCAGCATTTTCATCAAATAAGGTATTATAAAAAAGGAGGCCACTCTTAGAAATTGGTGAAGAATGGGGCACAAGGGCAACTTCGCCCAACCGGCTTGCACCCTCATCACTTTGCAAAACCTGCTGTAAAACTTCTTGGCCTGTTGATGCACGAGCCTCAACAATACGCCCGGCTTCAAAACGTACTTCAATATTATCAATCAGAGTTCCTTGATAGGAAAGGGGCTTTGTTGAGCGAACGAAACCTTCAACCTTATGAGCATGAGGAGTCGTGAAAACTTCTTCTGTCGGAATATTCGGATTGCAAATAACACCATTTTGAGCAACGGATGCACCACCATGCCATTCATGATCATCTGCCAAACCAACAGTTAAATCAGTCCCTGGCCCTGTAAAGTGTAAGGCAGAAAAACGCTGCTCATTAAGCCAAGATGACCGTTTCTTCAAATGTGCATTATGAACAGTCCACGCCTGCACCGGATCTTCTCCTGTAACACGTGAAGCAGAAAAAATTGCATCGGCTAATTTTTTAATCGCCTCATTAAGTGGTAAAGAAGGAAACATTGCCTCAGCCCATCCTGCTGTTGGATAAGCAACAATCGACCAATTCATAGCAAAATTTGATATTTGCTTGAGTGCCGGCTGGTAAGCTATTGAAGTGGCTTTATTTAAACGTGAAACCTTATCAAAATCCTGATTGGAAAGGAGCAAAGGATTATCACCAACAATCGCTAAACGCGCTGCCCCATTTTCAAAAGCCTTTGCCATTCCCTCATAAAGCCAAGAAGGGGCACAATCAAAACTAGCTGTATGGGCATTTTCAAACCGTGTAAGCGATAACATATCATCACTAAAAATTGGTGTAATGACACCAGCACCAACCTTATAAGCATGATATGCAATACGCCGAACAAAAGGTAACGCTGAAACTGGAGCAGTTAAAACAAGATCCTGCCCCTCTTGTAAATTCAACCCCACTTTCACTGTAATTTCTGCAAGACGATTAAGCATTTCAGGCAAAATTGTCTCATGAATATCAAAGTACATTACCAATACCCTTCTTTAAATAGAATGCGTTCTTTATGTCGTCATATTATAAATTGTTTTTCAGATCCTTTGAGTTCGCTTTCTCTACGTATATTTATGCGTATCATTATCGCTAAAATTCACTTAATTCATAAACCGCAATGGGTATATCATCCTTCTTTGGTCATGAAAAACTTACTAGTTCCTGTGTCGTTTTTCTAACATTGCAACAATTGCATTTAACTGATCAGATGAAGGTAAAACCATAATCGTTTTATTTTCCTCTTTCCTAGCTAGATGTTGAGGTGCATAGGCAGGGATAGGAACTTTATCAAGCTGTACCATAGCAAAAGGCGCAGGATGTGCCATCTTGGACTGTGCTACTTCTGTCGAAGGAGATGTACTTTTCTCTGCCTTTACGCCCCTACTCTCTAAGCCTTCATCTATAAAGCTTGGCGCATGACCAGAACGTTCTTGAGCAAAAGCATAAGCAACATCATAAGGGCGATTATTTGTAGGAACTTGAAGCTCTCCATCACGTGATCGTTTTTCATAAAAAGCATTTCCCCCTGCAACCTGAACATAATGCATGTTTTTATACGGAAAAGACAAACCAGCGGTATGAAAAAACTTAGCGTGTTTAACTTTCTTATCTCGTTCACCCCGTAAAACGGCATCAGCCGCCTCTCTTACACGAGCAACAGATGCTTTCTCCGTCATAGGACGCGTTAAAACACCAGGAGCAAATTGCCTATATTGACCAACAACACCACAAATCGTCTTAGGATAGGCGGTTGAATTAACACGATTCATAACAACCGTTCCAACGGCAATCATTCCTTCACGGCTTGTGCGATTTGATTCAAAATACATCGCTCGCATAAGACATTGACGCTCTGTCAATGGATATGTAACCGCTTTTGTCTTATTATTATTTATTTTTCCAGCATCTAAATGACTTGAAGCACATCCCACAACAACTAACGGCGCTACACAACAGGTAACAAAAACATTCCAACGATTTTTTTTCATCTTATGCAACACATTCCTATAATCTCTGAGATATTCAAGTCTTGAAATGAGCTTTAAATGTATCTCTCAATAAAGTACATAGCTAATTGTTACCACTCAGTAAAATTTTAATACAAGAGGTAATCAAAAAGTATCTATGCAAAATAAAAAATAAAAAACTCTTAATTTACAGATCGATATTGTTATTCTTCATGGTTCAATATAGGCTATAATAACCCACACGTTTCAATTACAATAAAGTAACACTATCCACTTCTTCTACATACGAAAAAATAATACAGATATCCCCTTTAATATAAAATTTTAACAAAATGATCTGAAAGGAAATTCCCCTAGAAAACTCCCCTCCTGCCACAATACGAGTGATGATATCATCCAATATACAAATATGTCAAACCAAGAGTTAACAATCTGCCATGCTTCTCTGAAAAAACTCTTTGTTGCTTCTTTGTGCTTTGCCATAAAATGGTTATCTTATTCTTCTTATAGCTGCACTGTAAGAAAATACTCATATATCTACAAACTTATTTTATACATATAAGAAAAATTTTAATCTATTTTCTTCTCACCTACCCCAACTTTATAAGTAAGGTCATCACGAGGACGATCAGAGGACATATGGTAACCCGTTATGATATAATGCAGCATTTCAGCAATATTAGTAACATGATCACCAATTCGTTCAATATTCTTTAAACAAAACAGTAAGTGCGTACAAACCGTAATATTGCGCATATCTTCCATCATATACGTCAAAAGTTCACGAAAAAGAAAAGTATACAAAGCATCAATCTTCTCATCACGCTCACGCACCGCGTCAACACGCTCTAATAGGCGACTCGTATAAGCATTTAAGACTTCTTTTAATTGATTGAGTGCTAAAGCTGTAATTGTTTCAAGCCCATGATAAACAGAAGCAGATTGACGTATTTCTGAAAGTGCAACAGTCCTTTTAGCAATGTTTTTTGCCATATCCCCAATCCGTTCAAGATCAGAAGAAATACGAATGGCTCCAATAATTTCACGCAAATCGACAGCCATCGGTTGGCGTTTGCAAATAATAGCAACCGCTTTTTCATCAATGTCACGTTCTGCTTCATCTAAAAACACATCATCGGCAATCACTGTCGTTGCAAGTTGAAGATCACTACTCACAACCGATGCGACAGAACGTTCAATCATCCTTTCTGCATGGCTCCCCATTTCTGTAATCCTTACTCTTAAATATTTTAGTTCTGCATCATAAGAACGGACAGTATGTTTCATAGACATATCTTACACTCCTCAATTCACCTATCCAAAACGCCCCGTAATATAATCTTGTGTCCGTTGCTCTTTTGGTGAGGTAAAGATCATTTCAGTCGCACCAACTTCTACCAAATGCCCTAAATGAAACATAGCCGTATATTGAGAAACACGTGCGGCCTGTTGCATGGAATGCGTTACGATAACAATTGTATAATTTTGCCGTAACGCATCGATAAGCTCTTCAATCCGTGCTGTTGCAATGGGATCAAGAGCTGAACAGGGCTCATCCATCAAAATAACTTCAGGACTAACCGCAATAGCACGTGCAATACACAAACGCTGTTGTTGTCCCCCTGATAAACTTGTTCCAAGATCATGAAGGCGGTCTTTTACTTCTTCAAACAAACCTGCCTGCCTCAAACTCTTTTCAACGACATCATGCAATTCAGAGCGTGTTTTAACTAAACCATGAATGCGTGGACCATACGCAACATTCTCAAATATAGATTTTGGAAAAGGGCTGGGCTTTTGAAAAACCATTCCAACACGAGCGCGCAATTCTACAACATCAATCCGTGTGTCATAAATATTCTCCCCATCTAAGGTAATAAGACCAGTTGTTTTAGCGCCTTCAATTGTATCATTCATACGGTTAAAACAACGCAAAAAAGTTGACTTTCCGCATCCTGATGGACCAATCAAAGCAGTTACTTGATGTTCAGGAATATCAAGTGTAATACCGTGGAGTGCTTCTTTATCTCCGTAAGAAACCTTCACATCCTGACCGCGCATTTTAATCTTCATTACAAAAATTCACCTTACAAAAATCTTATCAAAGCTGTTGTTTTATTAAAATTACTGGCGGCGTTCAAATCGTCGACGTAAAAAAACCGCAGAAATATTCATGATCGCAAGAAAAATCATCAATACAATAATAGCACCTGATGTCTTTTCAACAAAAGCACGCTCTGCTTCACCCGCCCACATAAAAATTTGAACAGGCAAAGCCGTTGCTGGATCCATGGGGGTCGTAGGAATATTAACAACAAAAGCAACCATTCCAATCAAAAGCAAAGGAGCTGTTTCACCCAAAGCCTGAGCGACTCCAATAATTGTGCCTGTTAAAATGCCAGGCGCAGCTAAAGGAACAACATGATGAAAAATCATTTGTGTTTTTGATGCTCCCAACCCCAAAGCTGCAGAACGAATAGAGAGAGGAACAGCACGCAGAGCAGAACGTGTTGCAATAATGATCGTGGGAAGAGTCATGAGCGCTAAAACAAGACCACCAACAAAAGAGGCTGAACGTGGTAATCCTAAAAAATTAACAAAAAAAGAGAGTCCTAAAAGACCAAACACAATTGAAGGAACAGCTGCAAGATTATTGATATTAACCTCTATAAAATCTGTAAATTTATTTTTGCGTGCATATTCTTCTAAATAAAGAGCCGTTGCTATGCCTATCGGAAGGGAAACTAATAAAACGATGCCTATCATATAAAGAGAACCAATGATCGCAACACCTAATCCCGCAGTCTCAGGACGACTTGAAGCGCCAAATGTAAAAAAACCAATATTAAATGTTTTATAAAGCGTACCATCATGCGCTAAACGCTTTATCCATTCTATTTGTCGATTAGAAACTTTACGGTTTTTTTCTGCTACACGCAGATCAATCTGTCCCTTATAAGCAGAATCAATATCCGCAGATGCCAAAACTTTAACTTTTTGCATTGTGCCAATCAGTTTTGGATTTTTTGTCACCATTTCACGCAGTTGAACACGGACACCATTTGAAAACATACGGTTAACGTCCAAAAGAGAGGCTCGATCATTTTGATTGATATTAAGTTTCTTCGCTAAAGCATTGCGTACAAGAAGTGGATAATTCGCCGTCATGAGCACTTGTGGTTTTGTTTTACGTTGACCACTTGGATCAATGATCTTTTCATCCAAATAAATCGATAATGTCATTTCACTTTGAAAAAAAGCTGTATAACCCTGACTAATGATAGACCATAAAAGCGTAAATAAAAAAAATAAACCAATAAAAATGGCAATCAAACCATAGGCACGAAAACGACGTTCAGCCCAATACCGACGCTTGAGACTAATATTGCGACGAGGAAAAAAATCTTCATTCATTCATATTGTTCCCGATATTTACGCACAATATAAAGAGCTAGAATATTCATCAAAAGTGTCATAACAAAGAGCGTCATCCCTAAGGCAAAAGCCACCAGAGTTTGTGGAGAATTAAACTCAAAATCACCGGTCAATTGATTAACAATCTTAACAGTCATCGTAGTCATTGCTTCGAAAGGATTGAGTGTTAAATTTGCTGCAACACCTGCCGCCAAAACCACAATCATTGTTTCTCCAATTGCACGCGATGCCGTCAACAAAATAGCCCCCATAATCCCTGGAAGCGCTGCTGGTATAACAACTTTTTTAATTGTTTCAGATTGCGTTGCGCCTAAACCATAAGAACCTTCACGTAAAATGCGTGGAACAGCCGTAATAACATCATCCGATAAAGAGGAAACAAAAGGTATCAACATAATTCCCATCACAACTCCAGCAGTCAAAACACTTTGTGCCATAATAAAACTAACCCCGTCTGAGAGAGAAGCAGAGAGATCTCGTAAAAATGGTCCCACAACCTTCAAAGCAAAAAAGCCATAAACAATCGTTGGAATGCCAGCAAGAACTTCTAACAATGGCTTCACAATTGCTCGCAATCGCGCAGAAGCATACTCCGCCATATAAAGAGCTGAAAATAGTCCTATAGGTACAGCAAAAAGCATGGCAACAAATGCAATATAAAGCGTACCAGCAAGAAGCGGTATTAGACCAAATTGTCCTACTTCATCGCTGGAACCGCTCGCGGAAAAACGCGGATCCCAAACTGTTCCTAAAAAGAAATTTGAAAAGGATACAGACTGAAAAAAGCTTACTGTCTGAAAAAGCATAGAAAGCGCAATGGCTATTGTTGTCAAGACTGCAACAATAGATGCACAAATCAATCCAATAATAATAAAAGATTCAACCTTATTACGGGCACGTTGATGAGGCGCAATTTGCATCATTCCACAGATAAAACCAAAGGACGCAATAGCAAAAAGAAAAACATAACCTATAAACTTAAGCTTTTCAGAAGAGAATACCCACGACTGTGCTATTTTGAACACATCATCCGATGCTTCATCGGATAAAATCAATCCCTTCGCGAGTAATTGTGCCTGCACTTCCTTATAGGAAGCGGTAGAAAGATTCCCCTCAAAGCGATGAATCTTTTTGACGAGACTTCGAAGTGTCTCCCAAAGTAGATCGTGATTTACAGGCTCTGTTACATGCGCACTATACGCCCCCAGCTCTCGAGAGGCATTATATTCTAAATAAATTGTACTCCCAGCATCCCAAACAATTAAAAAAATAAAAGCTGGAATAACAGTAATCAAAAATGTCCACCAGCCATAATAATACGCACGAGAATGCATTTTATGTTGTCTGTATTCAAGAATGCGTGCTCGCATATAAGAAATACAAAAGCCACAAAATCCAAAAATCAATAATAGCAAAACAATGAAGGAAATGCGCATTTTATCTTTCAGTTTTTATAAAAAAATAGCACCCAAATTTCCTATCTCAGAAATCCAACAAATTTTCCCTGCAAATTATTTCAATGTCATTACTCGACCAGCAGAAAAATCAGAACGCTGTGCTTGACGTTCCTTTTCAGGAGAAACAATCAAACCATATTCAGCCAAAGGACCCTCTGGACCAATCATTTGATCAGAAAGAAAAAAATCAACATACTCTCGCAAACCTGAAATAATACCTAAATGTGCTTTCTTAATATAGAAAAAAAGCGGACGAGAAACCGGATATTGTCCACTAGAAATCGTCTCAACTGTTGGCGCAAAACCGTTAATATCGGCAACCTTTAGCCTATCAGCATTATTTTGATAAAAAGACAAACCAAAAATACCAACCCCTGTTTTATTAGAAATTAGACGCGCAAATGTTTCAGAATAATCACCATCAATATCAACCGCTTTTCCATCCTTACGTACCGCAATACAAGCAGTGTGTATCTCCTTATCATCCATTCCTAAAGACTTCATCACCTCAACTGCCCCACTCTCTTTACACCCCTCAGTAAGTAATTTTTCCTCAAAAACTTCACGTGTCCCATGCTTCTCCCCAGGAATATACGCTGCTATCGTCCAATCAGGAAGAGCACTATTGACTGCACTCCATTTCAAAACATTATTCGGTTGCAACTTTCCGTCTATAATAATTCGAGCAGCAAGGGCTTTATAAACATCTACTGGCTGTAATTTCCAATCAGGTCCCTTAATATCAGTTGCAAAAACAATGCCATCATACCCAATACGTATTTCCTCAACATCTTTTACACCAGCATCAAAACAAGACTGTAATTCACTCGGTTTCATTGCTCGCGAAGCATTAACAATATCAACAGTGTTCTCCCCAATACCACGGCAGAATTCCTTAATACCAGCTCCTGTTCCTCCCGATTCGATAACAGGAACCTTAAAATGGGGATAAATTTCTCCAAATGTTTCAGCAACAATCTTTTGATAAGGTAAAACTGTAGATGAACCAGTAATCTGTATTTGATCGCGCGCATTGCCTCCATTTGCTGACAGCAGTAGCGCAAAAATCAATCCCACTCCAATTGATAATACTTTGTTCATCTATAAACTCCCTAAAAATTGGAAACAAAGCCTCTTAATTTATATCATACGGTCATTCTAGTTCACATTTGCAACATAACAAATATAAAAAACAACATGGATCATTTTTTTAAAACCATGTTTTTGTCCTCTGTCAAATAAATTCATTTGAACGCTTGAACTCAATAACATCCCAAAACAAATGAGCAACATCTGTACCGCAGAAGCGTTTAATTTCACGAATTCCCGTAGGAGACGTCACATTAATTTCTGTTATATAATCTCCAATCACATCAATCCCCACAAAAAGAAGACCGCGTTCCTTTAAGGCTGGACCAATGCGTTCACAAATCTCATAATCACGTTTTGTTAACTCCACATTTTCCGCGCGACCTCCAACATGCATATTAGAGCGCACATCTGTTTCTGTCGGAATTCGATTAATAGCTCCAACAGGTGTACCATCAAGCAAAATAATCCTTTTATCTCCTTTTCGTACTGCCTCTAAATAGCGCTGAACAATAAAAGGTTCGTGATAAATTTCTGCAAACATTTCCAACAATGATGCTAAATTGCGATCATCTTGTCTTAAATAAAAAATACCAGCGCCCCCATTCCCATAAAGTGGTTTAACAATAATATCGCCAAATGTCTCTCTAAAAGCTGTTATTTCTTCAATATCTTTGGTAATTAATGTTTCTGGCATCAGATCAGAAAATTCAGTAACAAAAATTTTTTCTGGACTGTTGCGTACCCATGCAGGATCATTCACAACGAGTGTTTTAGGATGAATACGCTCTAACAAATGAGTTGTTGTGATATAATTGAGATTAAAAGGTGGATCTTGGCGTAAAAGAACCACATCCATATCTGTTAATTCCGTACGAACAGGCTTTTCTAATCGATAGTGGCTTCCCTCTTTATCATGTACAATCAATGGCTCTAGTCGTGCAATCACACAACCATCGTATAGAGATAAACGATCTGGTGTATAATGGAAGAGAGAGTGTCCACGTTCTTGGGCTGCTAAAGCGAGTGCAAATGTCGTATCTCCTTGAATCCGAACTGTTGAAATATGATCCATCTGAATGGCAATTTTCATAAATAAATCCTCTCTATCCTAAAAGCAGACTGGTCTATGCATCATAAACTTAGTAAACAATAAAAGAACTATGACAAGAGAAAATTTATGACACAAGAAACAGATATAAAATTAAACAACAAAGAAATCGAACGCTATGCACGCCACATCATTTTGCCTGAGATTGGTGGTGCAGGGCAACAAAAGCTAAAAACAGCACGTGTTCTTGTTGTAGGCGCGGGTGGTCTTGGTGCTCCTGTCTTAACCTATTTGGCTGCCGCAGGTGTTGGAACCCTTGGAATTGTCGATAACGACATCGTTTCACTTTCCAATTTACAACGCCAAGTTATTCATAAAACAAATGCAATCAACAAAAGCAAAACAGACAGTGCTGAAACCACTATAAAAGCAATAAATCCCCATGTTGTAGTTAAAAAACACACCCTACGCTTAGATAAAAGTAATGTGGATAAACTGCTCAATGCTTACCACATCATTGTTGATGGAAGTGATAATTTTACCACACGCTATCTTCTCGCTGATCACGCTGCCCAATGCAAAAAACCTCTAATAAGCGGTGCTGTAGAACGTTTTAATGGCTCATTAACGGTCCTTATGCCGTATAAAGACAATAATCCTCACTATCGCGATTTATTTCCCACCCCTCCAGCTCACGGGACTATCCCAACATGCGCTGAAACTGGAATCATCGGTGTTTTACCTGGCGTTATTGGGACCCTACAAGCAATGGAAGTTATTAAAATGATCACAAACATCGGAGAGCCATTAGTAGGAAAGATTCTTCTCTATAATGGATTATTAGCGCAATTTAATATTATTACTTATAAACGCTCAAATTATAAAGAAAATACCATAGTTATTAAGAAGCTTGGAGAATCATGATTATGTCCTCTCTTCCACTAATTTTTAGCACTCTCGCAATATGTATTGAAATACTAATTAATTTTATCGCAAGTCATCGAAACATTGTAACCAATGAAACCTATTAAATTTATCACAAATATGGCAAACCTTTTGTGAAAAAATAATTCTCTATAATGGATTATCAGCATAATTTCATGTCATCGTCTATAAATGGACAGAGACTCGTGGGAACGCAGCTGCTATCAGTATTCTTGTGTAAAAAATTTTCGACGTAGATAAAAATACAATCAGCAGAACTCTATTCAACTATTTTACTATTCACACATAAAAATTGTTTCACATGAAAGTGCTTACTTCAAACCATAACCTATAAATAAATAATTTAAGTCATATTTTAGTGATCGATACTATAAAAGGTCAATGATCTGTCCGTACATCTCTAACCTCAAGAGAAAACGTCTATTCATCGAGCATCATAAAATGCAGCTTAGGATTATTGCACGTATAAGAACAATCAATTGTCTCTGTTCATAAGAAAAATACATGGGACTTGATGTAAAAGTACATAGGGATTGATGTGTATAGAAGGATTGAGATAAACCTCATGGAGAGCTTTAATTACATAATTATTGCATTCAGAAGCAGAAAGCTGCGGCTCATGAATTGATAATCCTTCAGCAATAATTTCACAGACAAGTATATGTAGAAAAAGTGAAGCACACAAATCTTGAAAACCAATCCACAGACGACAGCGTAAAGAGTGCATTTTTATAAAAGATCTCTTTAAAATAAGCGAGTAAATATGCAATGTTAAATATGTTCTGTTTTGCGTGAGGGGCGTTCCCCCCTAACAAAACATCAATAAGAGCTCTTTTTATAAAACTGTGAAACTAAAATTACAAAAAAAATCAGACTTCTTTCTAAAATTAACATCTATGGTATAAGTTAATTTGGCTCATTCGCTTTATTATTATCCATTGGTAAAGGAACAGGATGATCGGATAAACTGTGTAAATAAAGCAAAAGATCGGCACGATCTTGGTCATTTTTAATTCCACGAAAAGACATAATGGTCCCAGGAAAAGCTTCACGTGGAGAATGTAAATAACGATCTAACGTTACAAAATCCCATTTTTGATCAGAATGAGCACGTAATGCCCGTGAATAAGCAAAACCTGCTGCTGATGCCAAAGGGCGGTTAACAATCTCCCAGAGAACTGGACCAACACGCCCTGCTTCATTGCGTCCAGATGTGTGGCATATGGCACATTGGCGAAAAACTTTACGGCCATTTTCAAAATTGCCTTGTTGAAGGCGGCTATTTAGTGATAGGGAAACATCAGGTGCTTTTTGTTTTTCTTGAAATATATCATTCTTGGCAACTGTATGATGATATTGGACTGATGTAGGATGATCGTAAATTATATTGCTGAGTGTGGAAATCCCCACAACAGCGACCAGCACACATAAACAAGCACAAATAAAATAAATAAATCTCGAGCGATTCATAAAAACTCAAATGTTCACGGTTTTATTACCATTTTTAGTTTAAGCTTTTTCTTTATAACACACAACATCATAAATGCATCACAGATGACATTGGGAATCTTACAATGGCTCTTGAACCAATTATTCTTATTCCTGCCCGTATGGGCTCAACCCGTCTTCCTCAAAAAGCTCTCGCTGAAATTGGCGGAAAACCGATGATTGTTCATGTCGTAGAACAAGCCAAAAAAGCTGGAATAGGACGTACAATCGTTGCAACAGATCATAATGATATCGCTAAAGCTGTTGCAGATTATGGGCATGAATATATCATAACACGAGGTGATCATAAGTCTGGATCTGATCGTATTTATGAAGCTTTAGTGCGCATTGATCCTGAACAACGCTACAACGCCATTTTAAATATACAAGGTGACTTACCAACAATCATGCCTCGTGAAATCATTCGTGCGCTACGCCCTTTAGAAAATAGCTTTACTGATATTGCAACCTTGGGTGCCAAAATCATTGAAGAAAATGAAACAAGAGATCCCAATGTTGTCAAAATCATTGGTACACCGCTTTCTCAAAATCGCCTTCGTGCTCTTTATTTTACGCGCGCCAAAGCACCTTATGGAGAGGGTCCTCTTTATCACCATATTGGAATATACGCCTATAGGCGCGAAGCACTTGAGAAATTTGTATCATTCAAACCCTCACCACTTGAGAAACGTGAAAAACTTGAACAATTACGTGCATTAGAAAACAATATGCGTATCGATGTGGAAATAGTCGATACAATTCCCTTAGGTGTAGACACACAACATGATCTCGATAGAGTTTGTGAGATTTTAGCATGAAAATACTTAAAAAAACCAATAAAATTTCTTTCCAAGGAGAATACGGCGCTAATTCCCATATTGCTTGCTCCAATATGTTCCCCAATATGGATGCTGTTCCCTCTGCTACTTTCGAAGACGCCCTTAATTTAGTGGAAAGCGGGAAAGCTGATCTTGCTATGATCCCTATTGAAAATACCCTTGCGGGACGCGTTGCAGACATTCATCATCTTTTACCACAGTCATCTCTTTATATTATTGATGAATATTTTTTACCTATCCATTTTCAACTCATGGTTTTGCCCGGCGTTACACATGACGAAATTAAAACCGTCCACAGCCATACGCATGCCCTTGCACAATGCCGAAAAATCATACGAAACAACGGTTGGAAACCTGTTGTTTCTGCTGACACCGCTGGAGCTGCAAAATTTATTAAAAAAAATGCTAAACGTTCACAGGCTGCCTTAGCACCTTTAATCGCAGCAGAACTCTATGGACTTGATATTCTTGAAAGAGATGTTGAAGATAACCCTCATAATATTACCCGTTTTGTCATCCTTTCACGCTCCAAACGACATGTCCCCAAACCTCAAAATGGCGAAAAAATCATCACCAGTCTTCTTTTTCGAGTGCGCAATGTCCCCGCTGCTCTCTATAAAGCTATGGGAGGATTTGCAACGAATGGTATCAATATGACAAAATTAGAAAGCTATCAAATTGGTGGAAATTTCAATGCAACACAGTTCTTTGTTGATATTGAAGGACATCCTGAAGACCCGATGATGAAACTTGCCTTAGAAGAATTATCTTTCTTTTCTGCAGAACTGCGTATTATCGGTACTTATCCAGCACAAAACGATCGAACATCGTATATATAAAAGCAATTAAGCTGCTATCATTTTTTGTTGATATCAAAAAGCATCGTAAAAATTTCATAATGCAACGTATCCTGAAAGAGCTCGTTTTTTTCTACTCAACACCCTTCATAAAAACTGAAGAAGAAAAAACAGCTCGTAACAGAATATATAAATTATTTGCATAATATTTTCTCACAAATTATATCATGATAAAAAGCACTTCAACTTGTATAAAAACCAGTGTAAAAAAACACAGTAACCAAAAATAAAAACGCTTGTACCATCTATTTCCTTTTATATATTCAAAGAGAGCTTCTTGAGAAAAGTCATTTCCTCTGACAATATTCCAATAAAGATAACGAACTTCTAAATTAGCTCTCAAAACAATTCAAATTATTATACATAATAGAGCATTCAAATCTCTTAGATTAATGTCATTCTAAACATGGTTTAAAACTAGAAAATGCAACTTAGCCCTGATTTTAGCGTTAAGTTTGAGCTTTTATCTTTATAAAAATTGATTTATGATTCACCTCACTTTAGAAAAAGGAGAGGATAATGAAAAAAATCTTCATGCAAGGATTATTAGCCACAAATATTCTCGCCTACTCTAGTGGTGCGTTTGCTGGCTTTGGTGAGAGAAAATGGAATTTTGGGCTGGATGAAAGTGTTGTGATCATCCCATCCGATACAATCCATCAAGGAGCTGAATACTCTTGTAGTATCTTTGAACCGAAGAAAGTATCCTTTACTTTATCATACTCTACCCCTTCTGATTTAAACAAATTGAGAATTGCTGTTGATGATGAAAAGAAAATAACCCATGATAAAGAAAAGAAGATCTTTATCCTAAAAAATATAAAATCTCTTCATATAAGTTTTCCTTCGTCAGGACATTATATTTTTAAAAATATTACGAAGAAAAAAGTTGTTGGAACAAATTGTGACACAGGAGATTATGATTAACAATATTTCTATAACATCTAAATTTGAGTAGAGTTATTCTTTTTTTAGGTATTTTTTTCAAAATAGGGCATAATGAGCCATTAAAACTAATCGCTGAAAAGCTTATTTTTATCCTAATATGGCAAACCTTAAGCTGCTTATAAGGTTAGATATTAAAGAACTTTTGCGAAAACTAAATGACTAAAATTAAATTGTTCTGTATTTTCTACTATCAGAGCTATTTTTTTAATAAGAATATAACTTCTATCTTTGCAACTGCTTTATTTTAAGTACTATAAAGCACATCGTACCCAAATCACTTAGATAAACAGAAAAGTAAAATTTGCTCTACAGATGCATTCCTCACTGCACTTTAAGTCATACTCATTCAGCTTTTTATAAAAATTATCTCGCTTTTCCCTCCTTATTAAAGAATATAATTATCTGAAACTATAAAATGTCGCTTATATCGAATAAGAACCATTTTTATGCTTATAAAATCAGTACCCCCTTATTTCTATAGCGTTTAATGTTGCATCTTCTCTTGCATGAGTACAGTCTCTTAAAAATATATGAAACCTTTTCTCAAATAATAAAAATTCATATATTGATCCATCTTGTGATAAACATCAATGTTTTTTAATTAAAAGAACAAGCACGCAAAAAAAGAGCGATAACATCTACTCAGTATTTATATACGTTAAAAGAAAAAATATTACATATTTGATATTCTCATTCACTATAGAAATGAGGTGGTTCTCTTATAAGATATTTAATATATTGACTTATCATTATAAGAGTTCGATTTTTTATACTGAATTACAACCACAAATAAAGTAAGATCCTCCCATCTTAAATCTCATATTGAATCAATTAAAATCATTTCCTTGAAAGTTACAAATGGGAGTGGTGTGTGAGTAAAAACGATTAAAAAAGGAATAAAAATGCTTCTTATAAAGCCTCTCAAGTGCAAGGGATCGCAACATTGGGAGTTGTTAAGTAGTATGAGGGCTAAAATTTATACTTTTATTAAGCATAAAAAAGATAGTGCACAATGGACTTATATCTCAAGGAGAGTATGTATACTATTTATGAGTGGAGTTTGAAATATAGTTAAGAGTATTGAGCAATCGCTCTTTAAAAAGCCTGTGAATGTATAACATTAAATGTATTCTGTTTGGGATGTTCTGTTTTGTATAGAGGAGCAACACCATTAAAGCAATATTTTATAATTATTTAAATAGCACTCTTCCCCCTAACTTTCAAATGTTAGCCAATTACATGATCTATCTGCTTTATTTGCTTCTTTGACTGTTGTAAATTTTTGATGATTCAATTTCGTAGTTTTAGAACAGATGTATCTATCCTAAAACTCTTACATGTTTCAGCGAATGAGAATAATTATACATTCAGACTATCTTAAGCGAAAAAATATTTTCATACCAAATAAATATGAAGAGCTACTGCTATAAAAACTGGTAAATCCACAATCTCTTTGTTGTTTATATGTCAATAAATTAAACGCAAAGGAAAATTCTTCGTCGTTCTTAGGATATTTTTCGTTTCTGATCTTGATTTTTCATTCCAAATCGACAATATGAGCTTGGGAGGTTGGTGGTGGACGGACTACTCGCCAACTGGGTCAGGTCTGGAAAGAAGCAGCCCCAACGAGTTCTGGTACGGGTCATCGTTCCAACCTCCTATTTTGCTGAAGAAATTATTTTTTATGCTGTCTTTTAGCGAGGTATTTTTAATCTTCAGAGCAGCATTTGTATGCAGCAAATAAAGGGGTTTTGTTATTTTTAAACAAATTGTCCCATAAATAATTTGATTAAGAAAAAATCCTTTTATATGAGACTACAGTATTGATCTATGCTTTTGTATTATCAAAATGTACGCATAAAGAACTTCGAAGTTGGAAATACTCATGGAAAATTTACCGGTAGAAACAGCCTATCGTGTTCTTGCTCGTAAATATCGACCCCAAAACTTCTCTGACCTCATTGGTCAGGAAGCTATGGTGCGTACTCTCACCAACGCCTTTGAAAAAGGTCGTATTGCACAAGCGTGGATGTTAACAGGGATTCGTGGCGTAGGTAAAACCACAACAGCACGTATTTTGGCACGTGCGCTTAATTATAAAACAAAAGATATTGATCAACCAACAACTGTATTGGACTCTCTTGGTGAACATTGCACACAAATTATCGAAGGACGCCATATTGATGTTATAGAAATGGATGCCGCTTCTCATACGGGCATTGATGATATTCGTGAAATTATTGAACAAATACGCTATCGTCCTGTTTCTGCACGCTATAAGGTTTATATTATAGATGAAGTACATATGCTCTCAACACAAGCCTTTAATGGTTTATTGAAAACTCTTGAAGAACCACCTTCCCATGTGAAATTTATTTTTGCCACAACAGAAATTCGCAAAGTTCCTATTACAATTCTTTCGCGTTGCCAACGTTTTGATTTACGACGTATTGAATCAAAAGCTTTGAGTGCACATTTGCGTCAAATTGCGAAATATGAAAAGGTAGAAGTAGAAGATCAAGCACTCTCTATGATTGCCCGTGCTGCAGAAGGATCTGCACGTGATGCATTATCCATTTTTGATCAAGCAATCGCCCATAGCAATGGCAATGTTAATGCTATTGCGGTGCGTACAATGTTAGGATTAGCGGATCAAGCACGTATTATTGATCTTTTTGAATTTATCATGAAGGGCGATGTTGTCAATGCGTTACATGAATTACGCAGTCAATATGAAGCAGGTGCTGATCCTCTTACTATATTGACAGAACTAGCCGATTTTAATCATCTGGTCACACGTTTACGTTTTACACCAGAAATAGTGGAAGATTTCTCTCTGACTGAAGAACAACGTTTAAGAAGTTTAGACTTTTCAAAAAAACTTTCCGTTCCTATTTTATCCCGAAACTGGCAAATGTTACTCAAAGGTTTACAGGAAGTTAATCAAACTGCACGTCCTCTTCAAGCCGCTGAAATGCTTTTAATTCGTCTTGCTCACACGGCTGACTTACCAACTCTTGATGAGGCTTTAAAAAAGCTTACGCAAGAAAAAACGCCTCTCACACTGGTTAAAAACTCTTCTCATCAAGAATCTACAAATGCAAATAATATAACAAAAGAAACAATGGTCGGAGCCCATGCTTCCTCGAGCATTTCAAATACATTACCCGATCAATCAGATTTAAAAAGCTCTTTGAAAAACCAATTAGATCACTCCTTACAACCGGAAAATTTAGTTAAAAATCAAAACCATGACAAAATCAACGCCCAAGAAGTAACAGAAATTCTAGAAACTTCTCCATCTACTGATCTTTCTGAAAAGATTGTAAATTTATCGCATTCTGTCACGCAAACAACAGAAAAGATTACTGAACCTAAAACTCTCGTGATTAATTCTTTGCACGATATTGTTCAATTAGCCGAACAGCATAATGACACTCCTTTCAAACTCCTTGTTAAAGAATTTGTTCATCCTGTTTCTTTTGAAGCTGGGCATATTACCTTAAGACTTTCTGAAAATACCCCACAATTTCTTGCTCATGATATAGAAAAAAAGATATCTCAATGGACAGAAAAACGCTGGACAATAACTTTTGTTAATGAAGGAGGTGGCCCAACCTTACAGGAGGAAAGTATAGCGATTCAAAAGACTCTTTTTTCTAATGCAGAAACAGATCCTGATATCGCGAAAATCCTCAATCATTTCCCAGAAGCAAAAATTGTCGATATTCGACTCAATAAAGAAGAAAATGATCTTGATTTACTCTCCAATACCTTTAAAAATGCTGATATTTTTAAAAATAAAAATGATATCAATGATGAATAAGGATACCTATTCCTATGCGTGAAATGATGAGCATGATGAAAAAAGCCAAAGAAATGCAAGAAAAAATGCAGAAGATTCAGGAGGAAATAGCTAATCTGCAAGCTGTGGGCACCGCAGGGGGTGGTCTCGTCAATATCACTTTAAATGGCAAAAATATTATAACAGCAATTCAAATTGATCCTTCATTACTCAAACCTGAGGAAGCTGAAATTCTTGAAGATCTCATTATGGCAGCTTATAATGAAGCAAGAACAAAAATCGAAGTCGCAATAGAAGAAAAAACCAAAAGTATGACGGCAGGGCTACCACTCCCATCAGGTTTCAAGCTTCCATTTTAATGAAACGGATTTTTTCCGTGGGACAAAAATATGCCTAAATACATTGCAGGACCTGAGATTGAACGTCTCATTCAGATTTTATCACGGTTACCAGGTCTTGGTCCACGTTCAGCACGTCGTGCTGCGCTTCATCTTATCAAAAAAAAAGAGACATTGCTGGAGCCTTTGGGAGCGGCTATACAAGCAGCTATAGAAAAAGTTGGCATTTGTTCTGTTTGTGGAAATGTCGATACCATTGATCCTTGTTCAATTTGTACAGATTTGCGCCGCGATGATACAACAATCATCGTTGTTGAGGATATTGCTGATCTGTGGGCTCTTGAACGCGCAAAAACTTTAGCCGCACGTTATCATGTGTTGGGTGGACGACTCTCCCCCTTAGATGGAATAGGTCCTGACGAACTCAACATTGCCACCTTAATACAGCGTGTTGTACAAAACCCTATTACGGAGATTATTCTTGCTGTCAATGCGACTGTCGAAGGTCAAACAACTGCTCACTATATCACTGATCAGCTTTCTAATTTTCCAGTTAAAATTACGCGACTTGCTCATGGTGTTCCTGTAGGAGGTGAGCTTGATTATCTTGATGATGGAACTTTAGCAGCAGCTGTACAAGCAAGAACAAATCTTTAAAGCTTTTTCTTCTTAACCTTTAGCTCTTTAATGACGGGGGAATATTAAAATGATAAAGAAAAATCTCTCACTTTTAAACGACTTTGGTCCTGGTGTTTTAGTATGTTTACTCATATCAGCCTTAGCTTATGGCTTAGAAGTTGTAGAAAAACAGCTTTTCACGGAAGCGTGGCTTGAAAGCCTTGTTTTGGCAATTCTTCTAGGATCAATTATCCGTAGTTGTTTTTCTTTGCCAACATATTTTCAAAAAGGTATCACCTTTTCTGCAAAAACACTTCTCGAAATTGCTATCGTTCTTCTAGGAGCAAGCATTAGCATTAACGCAGTCCTTTCAGCTGGTTGGAATTTGCTTGCTAGTATCATATTCGTGATATTCGTAACGATTATCCTGAGCTTTGCCATCGGCCGACTTTTCGGGCTTTCTACACATTTGGCAATGCTGGTCGCTTGTGGGAATGCTATTTGTGGCAATTCAGCTATTGTTGCCGTTGCTCCTGTCATAAAAGCAAAACATGACGATGTAGCCGCGTCAATTGCCTTCACTGCTCTTTTAGGAATTCTTATTATTTTATTTTTACCCTTTTTACATCCATCTCTGAATTTGTCATTTAGCCAATATGGTGTGCTTGCTGGCATGGTTGTGTATGCTGTACCACAGGTTTTAGCAGCAACAGCACCTATCTCTTTTCTAAGTGTTCAAATTGCAACAATTGTCAAATTAGTACGGGTTCTCATGTTAGGCCCTGTTATTTTTACTCTATCAATCATTTATCGCCGATCAGCAGAAACACGCTTGCGTTTACATACCCTCGTCCCATGGTTTATCATTGGCTTTATTATCATGATGCTTGTTCGCTCAAGTGGTCTTATCCCTGAAAAGGCTATCAATCCCATCAAATTTATTGCCCAGTTGTTTACTGTTATCTCAATGGCTGCACTAGGATTAGGTGTTGATATCCGATCACTAAAAAAAGCAGGATGGCGCGTCATTTTGGCTTCAACCTGCTCCATAATTATTCTCGGTATTTGTAGCCTTCTTATGATACAATTGAATGATTTAAATCATATAACATTTTAAATGTGCATTGATTATTATTTTTTCAACGTAGTATACAATCAACCCAAAGTCCTCATTATTATTAAAATCAGTTCTTTCATAAACCAGAAAAAGTTCTAAAATACTGCTCATTATTCTATACAAAAAATTGAAAGAGCTGATATTTAAGTGAAAACTGTCAAATGTGCTTTTCAGTCCATAATGATTTGCAACAGGGTAGTATCAAAATACGTAACTCATGCAAAACAATGCCATTTCTTTCATCTGCTCTCATTACGCTGAGTTTTTTATATAAAGACGGATAGAATATGTTCTTATTTGGAAAAAATGTGGGGTCATAACTTTTCCTCTTTTAAATTACTTTTACTTACTATGTAATACAAGTGGCATCAAAGTACTATTTGATAGCTTACAAGTTGTGACAACCCTTACATTTAAACGATTCGTGAAGGAGTTTTTATTCTTTTCTTCAACAGTTTTGATTCATACGCTAACTCCGCTTGTAATATACAAGCTAATAACTTTAATTGTTTCACCATAAGTAGACTTAAAATAAGAGAATCTTACAATACTCAAGGTACTCATTCAAAAAGTGATAAAAATAAGGATTAAATCAACATCTCGTTCTATCCCATAAAAAGATATTGTTGCTTATTGGCACTAGTAACTTTCTTACAAATGAAATATACGATAATGAAAAGATTAAAAATACAGCAGGACTTTTATTTATCGTTTTATTCAACTAAAATATTTTTATGCTTATCCTTGCTATAGATACTGCTTCAATTTATTGTGCTGTTGCGCTTATTCGTCATAAATCTGTTATTGCGCGTATCAATGAACGCATGAACAAAGGACATGCCGAAAAAATTATTGGGCAGATTACACAAATAATGAAACAAGCCAATATGACGCTTGATCAAGTTGAGCGTATTGCTGTCAATATTGGACCTGGATCATTTACTGGTGTACGTGTCGGTGTTGCAACAGCGCGCGCTTTGGCATTAGCACTTGAAATACCTGCTGTTGGAGTGAGTGCTCTTGAAGCGTTAGCAGCACAAGTCATAAACAATAAAAGTACAGCATCGGCAATTACTGTTGTCATTGAAGCAGGGAGAGGGATGTTCTACCATCAAAATTTTCATAATGATCTCACACCTTTGGGAGAGCCGGGATTAAAAACAATTGAAAATATCCTCGAAGATTTGCCCAAAAAAACCCGACTGACTGGCCCAGCTGCTGATATCGTTGTGGAGCATATTAAAAACCATAAAATATACGAAAAAATTGTCCTAGAAAAAATCCCCTGCGAAGCGGCCGATATTGTAAACTATGCTTATCTTGCTGCAAACAAACAATCAAAAAATTCACCTCGCCCACTCTATCTACGCAGCGCTGATGCAAAACAACAAACCAATTTTGCTTTACCACAAAAAAAATAATGCCCAAATTTTCATTGACAAAAAAGAATTTTGGAATTGCTCCGCTACAAGTTAATGATAGTGCTTCTCTTCATCAAATTCATCAGCATTGTTTTACCCCTTCTTGGGAAAAACAAGCTTTTGATAATTTCTTAACAGATCACTCTATCTTCGGATACAAAGCTTTTCTCATTGATCACTCTGATCAAATTTTAGGCTTTTGCCTATGCCGTCTCATCCTTGATGAAGCAGAAATCATCACAATTGCTGTTCATCCTCATTATCGTCAAAAAGGAATTGGTACCTTTCTTATCGATCGTACAGTTCACCATCTTCACGACAAGGGCGCTATAAAATTATTCTTGGAAGTAGAAGCCACAAATCTTTCTGCTTTGAACCTTTATCAACGCTTTGAATTTCAAAAAATTTCTGAACGTCTTGCCTATTACGCGTCAAAAAATGGTCGTGGTGATGCAATTATCATGCAAAAAACTTTTAAGCAAATAGATTGAGATTTGTGTAAAAAACATTTAGACAAGCACTATGAATAAAGTAAATCCTAAAAATACGCCTCCTGTTGCTCCTAAAAAGGTTTTTATCAAAACCTATGGATGTCAAATGAACGTTTATGATAGCCAACGGATGACTGATAGCCTCAGTTCGCAAGGCTATGTGACAACACAAATTCCCAATGATGCCGATCTTATTCTTGTTAATACCTGTCATATTCGTGAAAAAGCAGCAGAAAAACTTTATTCTGATCTTGGTCGTTTGCGC
>NZ_JBHIOZ010000002.1:29959-32585 GCF_042195805.1 Bartonella sp. AP57NXGY
ATTACGCTGCTTGGACAAAATGTCAATGGTTGGCATGGACAAAGTGCTGATGGCAAAACTTGGCGTCTTGGCGATCTTCTTTATCATCTTGCAAAACTCGATGGTTTAAAGCGTTTGCGTTACACAACCAGCCACCCGCGTGATATGGATGATAGCCTTATCGCCGCACATCGAGATCTTGATATGTTAATGCCTTACCTCCATCTGCCTGTTCAATCAGGTTCAGATCGCATCTTAAAAGCCATGAATCGCCAACACAAAAGTTCTCATTATCTTCATCTTATCGAAAAAATTCGGACGGCACGACCCGATATTGCCTTTTCAGGTGATTTTATTGTAGGGTTTCCAGGAGAAACAGATGAAGACTTTGAAGAAACCATTAAACTTATTCAACAAGTACAGTACAGTTCAGCTTATTCTTTTAAATATTCCCCCCGTCCTGGAACAGTGGGAGCCACAATGAAAAATCATGTTGATGAATCTGTAAAAGATGCCCGACTTCAACATTTACAAGCCCTTCTCCTTGAGCAACAAAATGCGTTTTTGCGTTCTAAAATTGATCAAAAAACGAACGTTCTCATCGAAAAACCTGGACGTCACTCAGGGCAAATGGTAGGGCGTTCCCCTTGGCTTTTACCTGTTGTTGTCGATACAGAAGCCTCTACAGGTAGCGTGATAGAAATTCATATTAAAAATGCAAGCTCAAACAGTTTTGTTGGTGAAGTGACAAATAGATAAACATGCCTCTAATACCTTGTTCAAAAATAAATATTTTGGAAAACTCTTTTATTTTAAAAGCAAATGATTACATCTAAAGCGTGCACTTTTTGTAAAAATTGTCTTTTATAAAGTTTACTTAACAAAATGTGCAATATTTATGTAAATATGGAGAATAGGCTGAAAGCTTCAACCGAAAAAATAAAGCGTATTAAAGAAAAAGTAAATATGTCCCTTGAAAAGGCTGATACCTTGAAACAAACAAGCGCTTCAGATGTGAGCCAAGTTGTTTTGATTTTCGAAAATAATAAATATGCAAAAGCAGTTTTTGGTAAATTTGACGAAAATCTCGCTTATATCGAAAAAAAACTCGAACTTAGTATTCATCCGCGTGGTAATGAAGTCTTAATCCGTGGAAATATTTCTGTTATAAAACGTGCGCAATATGCATTGCAGCAGCTTTATGAACGTGCCAAAACACATCAAGAGCTCACTTTATCAGATATAAAAGGAGCGATTGCTATGGCAAATATACCAAAGAAGCAGAAAGAAGACACAATAACACACAAATCTGCAACGAAACGTATAGCAGCTCGGTTGAGTACCCATAAAAAAATAATTCATGCAAGAACTCCAACACAAGACGCTTACATAAGTGCTATGGAGCATACTGAACTTGTGTTTGGTGTAGGACCAGCAGGAACAGGAAAAACGTATCTTGCTGTTGCTCATGCTGCAATGCTTCTAGAACGTGGTATCATTGAGCGAATTATTCTCTCACGTCCGGCTGTTGAAGCTGGAGAACATCTTGGTTTTCTTCCCGGTGATCTCAAAGAAAAAGTCGACCCATATTTACGACCACTTTATGATGCTCTTTATGATATGATGCCCGCTGAAAAAATAGAACGCATTTTAGCCTCTGGTGTCATAGAAATTGCTCCTCTCGCCTTTATGCGCGGACGAACACTTGCCCATGCTGCTGTTATTCTTGATGAGGCACAAAATACTACGCCCATGCAAATGAAAATGTTCCTCACACGTCTTGGAGAAGGAACACGTATGATTGTTACCGGTGACGTAAGCCAAATTGATTTGCCTACAGGGCAAAAATCAGGTCTCATTGAAGCAATTCGCATTCTTTCAAATGTAGAAAATATTGCAATTGTGCATTTTGATGAAAAAGATGTTGTACGCCACCCACTTGTTGCTGCTATCGTTCGTGCTTATGATCGTGATTCCGAAATACAAAATAAAAAAAAATCATTCGCATGCGATGCATTAAAAAATGAATTTGATTCATCATGATTATTATTGATATAATGATTAAAAGCGCAGGGTGGAATGATGAGAAAATGCTTTATAATATCACTGAAAAAGCATTAATGGCAACTATGCATCATGTTTCATTGGAAAATGTTGTAAGCGAGATTAGCCTGCTTTTTACGGATGATGAACATATGGCACAAATCAATGCACAATGGCGCAACAAAAACAAATCTACTAATGTATTATCCTTTCCTGCTTTTCCACTTAAAGCTGGAAATCGACCTGGTCCCATACTCGGTGATATTATTATTGCCCGAGAAACTGTTGTTTTCGAAGCAGAGAAAGAAGGAAAAACATTTCAAGACCATTTAATACATATGATTGTTCATGGTATCTTGCATCTGCTTGGTTATGACCATGAAACTGATGATGAAGCATATAAAATGGAAAAGCTCGAAAGAGAAATTCTTCAAAAGCTTTCCATAAAAGATCCTTACGCATAATTGTCTATCAATGATAAAATTTAACTTTTAAAATCAATATTACCAGCATACCATTTAAAGCCTCTTATTTATCTATTATAAAAAAGAAAGTCTAGAAGATTTCAAAACCATGGCAAACAAAATAAATGCACAAAATAATA
>NZ_JBHIOZ010000002.1:32685-41459 GCF_042195805.1 Bartonella sp. AP57NXGY
CCGCCCTCTTCTCACCTGAAGAACGTACTATGCTGCATAACATTTTACGCTTACGTGAAGCACGCGTGGATGATGTTATGATACCTCGTTCTGAAATCGAAGCATTAGAAATAAACACCTCTCTTGGAGAAACCCTTAAATGTTTTGCAAAAATTGGTCATTCTCGTATCCCCGTTTATGCTGAAACTTTAGATGATCCGCGCGGCATGATCCATATCCGCGATATTCTTAACTACATCACTCGCTTTATTATCAACCCAACAAAAACCGAACAAAAATCCGATTTGCTTCAATTAAACCATACAGACTTGCATACTCCAATCGGTGAATTGGATTTGATCCGAACAGTTCTCTTTGTTCCCAGTTCTATGCTTGCAAGCAAATTATTAACACGGATGCAAACTACACGAACTCAAATGGCTTTAGTTATTGATGAACATGGAGGAACAGATGGTCTCGTTTCAATGGAAGATATTGTTGAGTTAGTCGTTGGGGATATCGAAGATGAACATGATAATGTCGACAATGCTATCGTACGTGAACCAAATAATAAATGGCTCGTTGATGCAAGAACTGAACTAGAAGATGTGGAGAAAGCTCTTGGTCCTGATTTTATCGTAGGGGAATATGGTGATGAAGTTGATACTATTGGTGGTTTGATCGTCTCAATTCTTGATCGCATTCCTGCTAAAGGTGAAATTGTCGAAGCTGTACCTGGCTATAGATTTCGTATTTTAGAAGCTGATAAACGCCGGATTAAACGATTGCGCATTTTTCGCATTCCCAAAAATGAGAATCTTGAGAACAATGCCATCCCTAAAGAATAGTCCAGCATTTTTAAGCAATTTCATCGTTTTTTTGTTCTCTGTTACAGGCTGGAAGCGCCAAGCATGGATATTTCTGTGTGGTGCTCTTACTTCTTTTGCACTTCCACCCTTTTATTTAACACCTCTTTGCTTTTTAACTTTCCCTCTCTTTATTGTTTTACTTGACTCAATACGGGCCACCAAAAACAATAAAAAACATTTTTTTACTTACGCTTTAAGCTGTGGAACCTTTGGTTTTAGTTATTTTATTTGCGGCCTTTGGTGGCTATGCAATGCTTTGTTAACAGATCCAGATTCTTTTGGTTGGGCAGTCCCATTAGCCATTTTATTCCCTCCACTCTACCTTTCTCTTTATTGGTTTTTTTCTGGTTTCATTGTCGGTTTATTATGGACAAAAGGAATAGCACGCTTTTTTGTTTTAGCCTTTGCATTAGGATTATCCGAGTGGTTGCGTGCGTTTTTATTCACAGGATTTCCATGGAATTCTCTTGGCTATACAGCCATGCCAACCCCAATGTTCATGCAATCTGATGCAATCGTAGGACTTTACGGAATGAATATTCTTGCTGTCTTAGCCTACAGTTTGCCAACTGTTTTATTAACGGATGAAAAAAAGAAAGTGGCACTTTCTCTTTGCTTATCACTTATATTCATTCACTGTGGTTTTGGGTTTTATCGTCTTCATACTATAGAAAACACAACTGAAGATCAAAAAAGTGCTTATTGGGTGCGCATTGTTCAACCGTCCATCCAACAAAATATAAAATTGCGTGATAATACACGAGAATCTATGTTGGAAGCACATATGAAGCTAAGTGCAACGCCAACAACCGATCAAAATTCAGAACCCGATTTTATCGTATGGCCTGAAGCTTCCGTTCCTTACCTTCTCTATGATAATTCATCTATCACAATGCGCATTGCCTCTCTTTTAAAACCTAAACAATGGGCTATTGTTGGAGCAATACGCGCCAGCAATGATCTACCTCATTCCCAAACACAATATTTTAATACAATTGCAGTCATTAATGCTCAAGGTAATATTTTAAATACTTCCGATAAACTTCATTTGGTTCCTTTTGGTGAGTATCTTCCTTATCAGAATTTATTGAAAAAAATTGGATTGCGTACCCTTGCTGATAATATTGGTGGATATAGTGCTGCAAGTGTGCGCAAAATTGTTACAATGCCAAACGGATTTTCTTATCTACCCTTAATTTGTTATGAAGCAATATTTCCCCATGAAATGACTTTTAAAGGCTCCCCACCTCAAGCAATTATTAATATTACAAATGATGCATGGTTTGGTGTAACACCTGGACCCTATCAACATCTTCAACAAGCACAGCTTCGTGCCGTTGAACTGGGAATCCCCCTCATACGGGCCGCCAATAATGGCATATCAGCTGTTATTGATTCTTATGGACGAATCGTTGTAGCTCTTCGACAAAATGCTGTGGGCATTATTGATTCACAAGTTCCATCATCCATTACCCCTATAGGAAGCAATGAATACAGAACTTTCTCTACTTTTATCTTATTCATCCTTATGCTATTGTGTCGTATTGGTTTTGGTTTTACAAAACAGCTTAAATGATTCAAGTGCCCTTTGTACGGTATTGTGTTGTGTGTACCAGTGATATTGGGAAAAAATATTACATATTGTTTTAATTATATGATAAATCAACTGCGCATAAATATGATGTTGGTTTAGAAGAAAAATGCTGGAAATAAAGAGTTGCATTATGACCGAAACTAGAAAAAAACCTGACCCTATAGATATCTATGTTGGAACTCGTATCCGTTTACGTCGTAATATTTTAGGACTCACTCAAGAGAAACTAGGTGAAAAATTAGGAATTACTTTTCAGCAAATCCAAAAATATGAAAAAGGAACAAACCGTATTGGTGCCAGCCGTCTTCAAGCGATAGCGGAAATTATGGATGTTCCTGTTTCTTACTTTTTTGATAAAGGTATTACCTCCCAACAAGTAGAGGGTTTTGCTGAAAGTGAACACAATTTTATAGACTTTTGTTCTAGCAGCGAAGGGATTCAGCTCATGCGCGCTTTTACAAATATATCTGATGCTAAAGTGCGTCGAAAAATTATTGACTTGGCAAAAGCACTTTCTGAGGAAGATTTGACAAATAAGTTATAAATTAAAATTATATCTTTTCTCTTTTATTCATATACATTTGCATTGACTATTTGCTGTAGAATTAGCAAATGGTGACGACTTTAGTAAGCAATTGATTAAATCGTTGGTTTTCTTTTTTGAAGGAGTTCCTATGCCGCATCAAGATTATCTTTTTACGAGCGAATCGGTATCGGAAGGACATCCTGATAAAATTTGTGATCGTATTTCCGATGAAATCGTTGATATGATCTATAAAGAAGCTGAAAAGACTGGTACTGATCCATGGTTAGTACGCGTTGCCTGTGAAACTCTCGTCAGTGTCAACCGTGTTGTTATCGCTGGTGAAGTACGTGTTCCCGATACGCTATTAAAAAAAGATAAAAATAAAGAATTCATCTATGATGAAACTAGCTTTCCACTCATTAATCCTACACGTTTTCGTACAGCAGCGCGCCGTGCTATTCGTACCATTGGCTATGAACAAGCAGGCTTCCATTGGAAAACTGTTAAAATTGATGTTCTTTTGCGCCCACAATCAGCTGATATAGCAAGAGGGGTTGATAATGCTACGGATCGGCATGGTGAAGAAGGAGCGGGTGATCAAGGTATCATGTTTGGATATGCTTGCCGTGAAACACCTGATCTCATGCCTGCGCCAATTTATTATGCGCATAAAATTCTCAAACTTCTTGCCGCAGCTCGTCATAAAGGAGAGGGAGAAACTGGAAAATTAGGACCAGATGCTAAAAGCCAAATAACCATACGTTATAAAAATGGAAAACCGATAGAGGTCACATCCATTGTTCTTTCAACGCAGCACCTTGATGAAAGCTGGGATTCCAATAAAGTACGTACAGTGGTTGAACCTTACATTCGCCAAGCTTTACATGACATTCCCATTGCAGCTCAATGTAGTTGGTATATTAACCCAACAGGAAAATTTGTCATTGGAGGCCCTCAAAGCGATGCCGGATTAACGGGACGCAAAATTATTGTGGATACTTACGGAGGTGCAGCACCCCATGGAGGCGGTGCTTTTTCAGGAAAAGATACAACAAAAGTTGATCGTTCTGCTGCCTATGCGGCACGCTATCTGGCTAAGAATATTGTTGCTGCTCATTTAGCAGAGAGATGCACCATTCAACTCTCCTATGCAATTGGTATTGCACAACCTTTATCTATTTATCTTAATCTTCATGGAACAGGAAAAGTCGATGAAAAGGTTATTGAAGAAGCCAT
Source organism: Bartonella sp. AP57NXGY (assembly GCF_042195805.1). Classification (NCBI taxonomy): domain Bacteria; kingdom Pseudomonadati; phylum Pseudomonadota; class Alphaproteobacteria; order Hyphomicrobiales; family Bartonellaceae; genus Bartonella; species Bartonella sp. AP57NXGY. Next base: position 36,890 of record NZ_JBHIOZ010000002.1, read on the forward strand.
CCGCAAAATAATGGACCTTTCACCTACCGGCATTCGAAAACATCTTGACCTCAATAAACCTATTTATGCGAAAACAGCTGCCTATGGTCACTTTGGTCGTAAACCAAAACACGATGGTTCGTTTTCATGGGAAAAAACTGATCTCGTGAAAACGCTTCAAACAATGATCCAAATCCCATGATTAAACATAATATACGTAAGAGTGAAGCATTTTTTGGACGCCGACAAGGAAAACAACTTCGAGACAGTCAGCTTACACGTATACAAATGCTTCTCCCCAGTTTGAATATTGATTTAAATGTCCCTCCTCCCTTAAACCTTACATCCTTATTTTCAAGCAAAGTAAGAGAAATTCGACTTGAAATCGGTTTTGGTGGAGGTGAACATTTACTTCATGAAATGGCATATTTTCCAAAAACCGGTTTTATCGGCGTCGAGCCCTTTATCAATGGCATGGCAAAAATATTGTCGTCTCTTGAACAGCATCAAAACCATCAAAATCGTCTTCGCCTCTATAATGATGATGCTACACGCCTTCTTGATTGGCTCCCTGATAACTCGCTTGATGGAATAGACCTCTTCTATCCTGATCCTTGGCCGAAAAAAAAACACTGGAAACGACGCTTCATCAATATAAAAAATCTTAACCGTTTTGCTCGTGTTCTTAAAATAGGAAAATTTTTTCGCTTTGCTAGCGATATAGACAGTTATGTAAACTGGACTTTGTACCATTGTGCACAACATGATCACTTTGAATGGAAAGCAGAAAGCCCTCAAGACTGGAAACTCCCTTATCCACTATGGAGCGGAACCCGCTATGAAGCAAAAGCTTTACGCGAAGGACGAACGCCTGCCTATCTTACCTTTATCAAGAAATAAATGATCAAGCGCTTTTCTCATAAACAACTTGAAAAATTTTGAATTTAAGAGTATTAATAGTTAAATTCTTGGTCTTATGATGAAGAGTGGGCCGTTGGACCCGCTCTTTTTTAATATCATAAAACTGATGAAACCAACTTGGATAAAATGTATGAACGAAGCTGAAAAAATAAGCAATCTTGACGAACCGCGCCTGTTTGAAGAAGATGGTATCGAAGCACAGGTTGCTGCTCTTGTCATACCATTGTTTAAACCTTTAGGTTTTCGTTTGGTTCGTGTAAAACTTCTTGGTCAAAATGGTTTAACACTTCAAATTATGGTTGAACGTGCCGATGGTTCTATGACCATAGAAGATTGTGAAACTGTTAGTCGAACTGTTTCTCCCCTCCTTGATGTACAAAATGTTATTGAACGCAAATATCATTTAGAAATCTCATCACCTGGAATTGATCGTCCATTGGTAAGAAAATCTGATTTTTTTCATTGGCAAGGGCATCTTGCAAAAATTGAAACCAAAATAACAATTGATGGGCGCCGAAAATTTCGTGGGACACTTACAAATATCACGCAAGATGGATTTATTTTAAACACTGATAAAGCTGCTTATGGAGAAGCCATGTATACCCCTATTTCCTTTTGTGATATCATAAATGCGCATTTAGTGCTTACCGATGAGCTTATTCGCGATGCATTGAAACAAAATAAAGATTTAAGTCAACAATTCATTGCCGAAGAGAACGCTAACGACTCTATACAGACGCTCAATTTCAAAAAATAATATCACTGGGAAATACCCATCGTGTGGCACAAAGAAGGAGAAAATTGATGGCTACAAGCGCTAACAGGCTTGAGATTCTGCAAATTGCAGATGCTGTTGCACGTGAAAAGTCAATCGACCGTGAAATTGTCATTTCTGCGATGGCTGATGCTATTCAAAAAGCAGCACGTTCTCGTTATGGTCAAGAAACCAATATTCGTGCTGAAATCAATTCTAAAACAGGTGAAATTAAATTACAGCGCCTGCTTAAAATCGTTGATGTCGTTGAAGACTATACAACGGAAATTACTTTGTCTGATGCTCTCAAACGTCAAGCAGAAGCAAAAATTGGTGATTTTTTTGCTGATCTTTTACCTCCTATGGATTTTGGACGTATCGCAGCACAATCTGCTAAACAGGTTATTGTACAAAAAGTACGCGATGCAGAGCGCGATCAGCAATATGAAGAATTCAAAAATAAAGTTGGTGAAATTATTTCTGGTACAGTTAAGCGTGTGGAATATGGTAACGTCATCGTTGATCTAGGGCGCGGTGAAGCTATTGTTCGCCGTGATGAATTAATTCCTCGTGAATCATTCCGCTATGGAGATCGCATTCGTGCTTTTGTCAATGATGTACACCGTGAAACGCGTGGTCCGCAAATTTTCCTTTCACGCACACATCCCCAATTTATGGTAAAACTTTTCACTATGGAAGTACCAGAAATTTATGATGGTATTATAGAAATCAAATCTGTTGCTCGTGATCCAGGTTCACGGGCTAAAATCGCCGTTGTTTCACGTGATGGTTCCATTGATCCTGTTGGAGCATGCGTTGGAATGCGAGGAAGTCGTGTACAAGCTGTTGTTGCTGAATTACAAGGCGAAAAAATTGATATTATTCCTTGGTCGCCTGATGCGGCAACATTTGTCGTTAATGCACTGCAACCTGCTGAAGTTTCTAAAATCATCCTTGATGAAGATGCTGAACGGATTGAAGTTATTGTGCCAGATGATCAACTTAGCCTTGCTATTGGACGACGTGGGCAAAATGTTCGCTTGGCTTCGCAACTAACAGGATGGAACATTGATATTTTAACGGAAAAGGAAGAATCTGAAAATCGTCAAAAAGAATTTACTGAACGAAGTAAATTGTTTATGGAAGCCTTAGAGGTTGACGAAATGATCGGACAGGTTATGGCATCAGAGGGTTTTTCTTCTATTGAAGAAATCGCCTATATTGATCTTGAAGAAATCGCTTCTATTGATGGTTTTGACCATGATACCGCCGCTGAAATCCAAAGTCGTGCCCGCGAATATCTTGATCATCAAGAAAAAGAACTCGATGAAAAACGCAAAAAGCTCGGAGTTTCTGACGAATTGCGAACACTTCCTGGAATGACAAGTGCTATGTTGGTTGCTGTAGGTGAGGATGGTGTAAAAACAATAGAAGACTTTGCTGGCTATGCCGTTGATGATTTAGCTGGTTGGAGAGAACGTAAAGAAGGTCAAACACAGAATTTTTCTGGTATTTTAACCCCTTTTGACATTACACGCGCAGATGCAGAAGCTATGGTTTTAGCCGCACGTGTACAAGCAGGCTGGATAGACCAAGCTGATCTTGTTACAGAAAATCCTGTAGAAGATGGAAATTCTACAGAAAATGAAAAAATAGATGATTTGGATGTGGATACACTTTAAATGAATGAACGGACTTGCATTGTGACCCGAAAAAATGCTTCAGCACAAACGCTGATCCGTTTTGTTATTGGACCCAACAACCAAATTGTTCCTGATCTTAAAGCGAATTTACCAGGGCGTGGCGTTTGGATTTCTGCCCATCACGCTGTTATTGAGAAAGCAATCAAACAGAAAGCTTTTCATAGAAATTTTAAAACAGATGTTGAGGTTGCACCAAATCTTGTGCATGTTGTTGATACGCTTTTACTAAAAGCCGCTCTTTCAAGCCTTTCCATGGCACGAAAAGCGGGAGCAATTGTTATGGGAGCAACAAAGGTTGACGCTGCTATCCGCTCTGGTAAAGTTATTCTTGTACTTCATGCTAAAGAAACAACAGAAGATGGGAAACGAAAAATTGCACAGGCCATCCATTCAATACAACAACAAACAAATCGGACTATAAAAACCATATCTTTATTTACAAGTGATGAAATGCGAGTGGCTTTTGGCTCTAATCCTGTAATGCACGCGGCCTTACTGGACACACAAGCTGCTGAAGGATTTCTCAAAACAACATGTAAATTGATCAGCTATCGTGACGACAAGCATAGTAAGTCTAGTGAGATGACGGCCCAAGCCGTGAAGGAAGTACAATGAGTGAAAATAACAACGACAAAACAACCGTCAAGAAGACACTAACTCTCAAGAGGTCTGTCTTGGAAACGAGTACGGTTAAACAAAATTTTAGTCATGGCCGTACGAAGGCTGTCGTTGTCGAAACCAAACGGCGTAAAATTACGCGACCTGATGAAAAAGCTGAAACCCTACAGCCCATTACAAAGCCGCATGTGGCCCCCCAGCGTTCTAAACCGCGTTTTGAGGGAAAAAAGCCTCAAGAATCTGTGACCAAAAGCAATCTTTCATCAACTGAAATGGAAGCGAGACTTCGCGCGTTAGAAGAAGCACATATCCAAGAAAAAATAACGCGAGAACAAGCCGAAGAAGAGGCAAGACGCGCTAAAGAGCGTGAAGAAATTTTACAGCAAGAAATTAAAGAAAAAGAAATACATCTCCAACAAGAAGAAGAAATATCGCCAGTACAGACTCCACCTGTTCCCCCTCTCATTGAACAGACAGATATTCCTATTGCGCCTAAAAACACAACCGTGATTGAAAAACGCAAAATAGATGACAATAAAGAGGAAGAACGGCATAGTCGACGTGCTAATCCTGCTAAATCAGAAATACGTGTACC
>NZ_JBHIOZ010000002.1:41559-44395 GCF_042195805.1 Bartonella sp. AP57NXGY
GCTGAAATGCTTGATCTGAAAGCAGATCCTCAACGAACTGCAGAGGGCGTTATCATTGAAGCCAAATTGGATCGCGGACGTGGATCTGTGGCAACAGTTCTTGTTCAAAAAGGTACATTACACCCTTCTGATATTATAGTTGCTGGAAATGAATGGGGTCGTGTGCGTGCTTTGATTGACGACCATGGCCGCCATGTCAAAGAAGCCGTTCCCTCTACACCGATTGAAATTTTAGGAATGCAAGGAACACCACAAGCCGGAGACCGTTTTGCTGTTGTCACACATGAAGCAAAAGCACGTGAAATTTCTGAATATCGTCAACGATTAGCACGTGATAAAGCTGTTGCGCGGCAAACTGGTTCGCGTGGTTCTCTTGAACAGATGATGACAAAATTGCAAACGACTGGTGTTAAGGAGTTTTCTCTTATTATAAAAGGGGATGTGCAAGGATCAATTGAAGCAATTGCTTCAGCATTGGAAAAACTCGGAAATGACGAGGTTCGTGCGCGTATTGTACATTCTGGTGCTGGAGGAATTACCGAAAGTGATATTTCTCTTGCAGAAGCTTCTAACTCTGCTGTAATTGGCTTTAATGTTCGAGCCAATAAGCAGGCACGTGATTTTGCTAAAACACAAGGAATTGAAATTCGTTATTACAACATCATTTATGATCTTGTTGACGATATCAAGGCTGCTATGTCTGGATTACTCTCACCAGAACAGCGTGAAACTTTCCTTGGTAATGCTGAAATTCTAGAAGTCTTTAACATTACAAAAATTGGAAAAGTTGCAGGATGTCGTGTTACAGAAGGTAAAATAGAACGAGGAGCCGGTGTTCGCCTTATCCGCGATAATATCGTTATTCACGAAGGAAAGCTGAAAACACTCAAACGCTTTAAGGATGAAGTCAATGAAGTGCAAAGTGGTCAAGAATGTGGGATAGCCTTTGAAAATTATGAAGACATGCGTGCAGGAGACATCATTGAGACCTTCCGTATCGAACATATTAATCGCACATTATAAAATAATCCAATAACTTTACTCTGTTGTGAAATGAGAAAAGTTATTAGGTTTTATACACAATATCTCTTTTTCCTTATCTAAATGGTCAAAAAAGAGATCTTGTAGCAAGGATAAAACTTTGATGAAAAATGCAGGGCCATCACAACGGCAACTTAGAGTAGCAGAGCAAGTACGTCATGCAATAGCGCATATATTACAGCGTGATATTTTGCTTGATGATATCTTAAAAGATATTGTTATTTCTGTCTCTGAAGTACGCATGTCACCAGATTTAAAAATTGCTACTTGCTTTGTATCACCTCTCAGCACTCTTAAAAATGCTTCTCATACCGATGTTGTTGATACCCTCAATAAACATAGTCGTTTTCTCCGTGGAGAAATCAGTCATGCGTTGCGACAAATGAAATATATGCCAGAACTGCGTTTCCGACTTGATAATAGTTTTGATAATTTTTCAAAAATTGATGCCCTCCTTCGCTCGCCTGAGGTTGCACGCGATCTTCACCATAGTGATACAGATGAGGATTAAAGATATGGCGCGGCAACACAAGAAAAAAGGGCGTCCTGTTTCTGGCTGGGTCATATTTGATAAACCAAAAGGAATGAAATCAACAGAAGCTGTCTCACAAATCAAATGGCTCTTCCATGCTCAAAAGGCAGGACATGCGGGTACACTTGATCCTCTTGCTTCTGGTCTCCTTCCCATTGCATTGGGCGAAGCAACCAAAACCGTCCCTTACGTGATGCAAGGCAAAAAAACTTACCGTTTTCATATTGCTTGGGGGCAAGAGCGCTCAACAGATGATTTAGAAGGAGAAATAACGAAAACTTCTCTCATACGTCCAACACAAAAAGAAATACTTGCTCTTCTTCCTCAATATACAGGTGTTATTTTGCAAACACCTCCACAATTTTCAGCAATCAAAATTGCTGGAAATCGTGCCTATGATTTAGCGCGTGAAGGGGAAGTTGTTGACATTCCGCCCCGTGAAGTGGAAATAGAAACTTTCAAGTTATTAGAAATGCCTACCAAAGAGCATTCTATCTTTGAAATAACCTGCGGAAAAGGAACTTATGTGCGCTCTTTAGCACGCGATATGGGACGTGATCTCGGTTGCTATGGGCATATTGCTGATTTAAGACGTATTGCCGTCGCACCTTTTGATGAAGAAGATCTCATTACATGGGAGGAACTAAAAGCGGCCATTCCGCCAAATAAAAACACTACAGATGAGAATAATCGTTCTTTTGAAAAAAACTTCTCAACACTCGATGGGCTCTTAATTGACACAAGCGCCGCATTGGATTGCCTCCCTCACTATATCCTTAATGAAACTCAAGCACAGAGAATTATAAGAGGCCATTCTATCCTCTTGAATCATCACAAAGCACCTCTTGATGAAGAGGAAATTTGTGTCCTCTATAAGGAACAACTTCTTGCTATTGGCACTCTCGACAAAGGTCTATTTAAACCAAAGCGGATTTTCACAATTTAATCGATTCTTTTCCCAACCACCTTTTGCGGAAAGATATTTTTCTCTATCAATTAAGAAAAATATGGTGCTTTTCATTGTCTATATTTACCGTATTCATATCAAAATTTAAGTCAGTGCTATAAGCTAACACCACCACACACTTTTTCCTCTTAATGTCGCAATAATCCTTGCATTTAAAGGATTCATAAAAGGCTTTTTATTTCTTTTTCAATCGTTTTTTACTCATACTTTAGTCCTCGTTTATAATGTACAAGCAAAGATATGGACTGATTTACTCTAAATAGATTTGAAACGAGAAAAGCTTAAGATTTTCAGAA
>NZ_JBHIOZ010000002.1:44495-45862 GCF_042195805.1 Bartonella sp. AP57NXGY
AAATAATCTACCCATGTTGGCATATGATAAGCCTCTGTCCAATATTCAGGTCTTTCAAGATCTCGTAAAAGAACCCACTGACGCGCACCATCACGTAATCGAATATGGCGTCGACGCGTCATCACTTTGAGAAACTCTTCAAGATCATTTTCATGAATTTTATAATCGATCATTATCATAATCGGGCCACTTCTTGCTTTGAGGTCGAGTAATAATTCCGGCTCTCTAAAATGATCAAGAGGATTTAAATCTATCTGAGGAATTTCTTGAATTCTAAATTTTACCCCTGCAAGAGCACCAAAAATCAAGAATAAAGAACAAACGCTCAAAGCAATTGTTGGAGAATAACCATCAGCTAAACCTCCCCAGATTGCACTTCCAATAGCCATCCCCCCGGCAGATGCCGTTTGATAAAGAGCTAAAGAACGTGCAACAACCCAGCGTGGTGTAGAGAGTTGTACAGATGTATTAAACAATGATAAGGCCAAAACCCAACATAACCCTGCAGGAAATAAAGCAATATGGCTTATAATCAGTGAACGACTGATTCCCAATAAAAAGCAAGAAAAGGCGAAACCAATAAATGCACTTGCAATAATTGTTTCTGAACGAAAATGATGCCGTACAACTGCATTAATAATACCTGCTGTCATGGCTCCTAACCCAAAACAACCGAGCAATGTACCATAAAGAAGGGCACTTCCTCCAAGAACTTTATGCGCAACAATTGGCAAAAGTGCTAAAATAGAAGTTGCTCCTATACCAAAAAGGAACGCTCGAACCATAATACTTAAGAGATTAGGTGACATCGCAACATAACGCAAACCATCTGAGACAGCTCCTAACAGCCTTTCTCGTGGCAATGAGCTGTTTTCATAATTCGACTTCCAGAAAAACAACGCACCAATAAGAGGAATATAGCTTATAGCATTAAACAAAAAAGCAGCCGATGCCCCTAAAGTTGCAATGATGGCACCACCAATCGCAGGACCAACACTCCGCATCAAATTAAAGCCGACACTATTCAAACTAACAGCAGCAGGAATATTTTCCCTGCTCACAATATCTCCTATCGTTGCTTGCCAAGAAGGATTATAAAAAGCTGTGCCACATCCAATCAAAAACGTAAAACATAACAAAAGCCAAGGTGTTAGAAATCCCATATAGGCTAAAACAGATAAACTCATCGATATGACCATCATCATAATCTGTACACACAACATAATTTGACGCCGATTAAAATTATCAGCTAATGCCCCTGCCATCAAAGAAAACATAACAAGTGGTAATGTTGTGGCACTTTGAACTAGCCCAACCATGGAATGCGAAGAACTAATCAACGCCATTAACCACCCTGCTCCAACAGC
>NZ_JBHIOZ010000002.1:45962-55171 GCF_042195805.1 Bartonella sp. AP57NXGY
ATTGCTGTACTTTCTGAACGTATTTCTAATTTAACAAACCACTTTAAATCTCACAAAAAAGATAATCATTCTCGTCGTGGTCTTTTGAAGATGGTATCTCAACGTCGGCGTCTTCTTGATTATCTTAAAGGAGTTGACCAAAATCGTTATCAGACACTTATAAAGAAGTTAGGTTTGCGTCGCTAAAAGAAAAATGGAAGTGATATTTAAAAAACACCCATTTTTTCAACGTGTTGCTTTTAATTAAAAATTTTAAAAACTGATAAGTTATTATGGGATAGAACTGCTCATCGTTTCGCATTTAAGCAGTTTACTTCTCTTTTCTTGCAACAAAGATAAAAAGTATGTTGTCCACCCCAGATCTTGGAAGTATGCTACGCAAAACCAGAATGTGAGCAATCAAAGATTTAAACACTGGTCATTAAGGATAAAAAATGTTCAAAACGCACAAGATAGAAATTGAATGGGCCGGGCGTCCGCTCACCCTTGAAACAGGGAAAATAGCGCGTCAAGCTGATGGTGCAGTGATTGCTACCTATGGAGAAACGATTGTCTTAGCTACCGTTGTATCGGCCAAAATCCCAAAACCAGACCAGGACTTTTTTCCACTCACCGTTAATTATCAAGAAAAATCCTATGCTGTTGGTCGAATACCTGGGGGCTATTTAAAACGTGAAAGTCGGCCAAGTGAAAATGAAACTTTGGTTTCACGTTTGATTGATCGCCCAATTCGTCCCCTTTTCGTTGAGGGATATAAAAATGATACACAAGTTATTGTTTCCGTTATACAGCATGATCTCGAAAACAATCCCGATATCCTTGCGATGATTGCATCTTCTGCGGCATTGACCCTGTCAGGTGTTCCTTTCATGGGGCCTATAGCCGGTGCCCGCGTTGGCTATTGTAATGGACAATATATTCTTAATCCTCATATCGATGAAATGCCTGAATCAAAACTTGATCTTGTTGTTGCTGGAACAGAAAGTGCTGTTTTGATGGTTGAATCAGAAGCACAAGAATTACCGGAAGATATCATGTTGGGGGCCGTAATGTTTGGTCACAAAGGCCTTCAACCTGTCCTTGATGCCATTATAAAGCTTGCTGAAGTTGCTGCAAAAGATCCTCGTGATTTTGTTCCTGAAGATCTTTCTGAGCTTGAAAAAGCGATGCAGAAAATGGCAGAACAGGATATACGAAAGGCTTACACAATTACTGATAAGCAAGAACGTTATGCTGCAATTGATGCACTAAAGACAGAAATCCTCAATAAATTTATGCCAGAACCAGAAAAAGACTGTCAATTTAGTGCAGATCAAATTGCAACCGTATTTAAACAGTTGCAAGCAAAAATTGTTCGCGGAAACATTCTTGATACCCAAAAGCGGATTGATGGACGCAATCTTTCTACCGTACGCCCTATCCAATCAGAAGTAAGTATTTTACCCCGCACACATGGATCAGCACTCTTTACCCGCGGAGAAACACAAGCGATTGTCGTTGCAACATTGGGAACTGGTGAAGATGAACAATATGTTGATTCTTTGACAGGAATGTATAAGGAAACATTCCTTCTCCATTACAATTTTCCACCATTTTCAGTGGGTGAAACGGGACGCCTTGGTTCTCCAGGTCGTCGTGAAATTGGACATGGCAAATTGGCATGGCGGGCAATTCACCCCATGTTACCAACGAAAGAATCTTTTCCTTATACCATTCGTGCTGTCTCAGAAATCACTGAATCCAATGGCTCTTCTTCTATGGCAACGGTTTGTGGAACCTCACTTGCTCTTATGGATGCTGGTGTTCCTCTAGCACGCCCTGTTGCTGGTATTGCTATGGGCTTGATTAAAGAAGGAGAACGCTTTGCTGTTCTTTCTGATATTTTAGGGGATGAAGATCATCTTGGAGATATGGATTTTAAAGTCGCAGGAACAGAAAATGGTATTACTGCCTTGCAAATGGATATCAAAATTGATGGTATTACCGAAGAGATTATGAAAATCGCGCTTGAACAAGCCAAAGGTGGACGAATCCATATCCTTAATGAGATGGCGAAAGCTTTAACCAGTGCACGTGCTGAGCTGAGTGAATTTTCTCCACGAATCGAAGTTATGAATATTTCTGTCGATAAAATCCGTGATGTTATCGGCTCTGGTGGTAAAGTTATTCGGGAAATCGTGGAACAAACTGGAGCAAAAATTAATATTGAAGATGATGGTACCATTAAAATTGCTTCTGCTGATGCTAAAACCATTGAAGCAGCAAAACGTTGGATCCATTCTATTGTCGATGAGCCTGAAGTTGGTGCTATCTACCAAGGAACAGTTGTAAAAACTGCAGAATTTGGTGCATTTATAAACTTCTTTGGTTCTCGTGATGGACTCGTTCATATCTCTCAGCTTGCATCAGAACGCGTCACCAAAACAACAGATATTGTAAAAGAAGGTGACAAAGTTTGGGTTAAATTAATGGGCTTTGATGAGCGTGGAAAAGTTCGGTTATCAATGAAGGTCGTTGATCAAACAACCGGAAAGGAAATCACCAGTGATAAAGCGATGAATGAAGAAAAGTGCGTGGATGAAAAAAAACAACCTGAAAATAAGCGCCGCCGTAAGAAAGAAGAGTAAGTTTTTCCTCTTATCGTATCATGAAATGCCATCCCAACATTGGAGTGGCATTTTTCTTTGAAAGAGTCATATGTGTTATTATTTTTGCCTTTTGAAAATCATGAACTCCCGTATCCTGATCCAAACCAGTGTTGGCTAAGTTTTGGTTTAACAGAAATCCCAGCTCCAGAATGGGCACAAAATTTAAAAGTTATTACGCCTTGGCGACCAGATTTTTTAAAATTTGTCGATACTCAATTTCACTGCTCTCCTCAAATAGATAAAACTTTCAGCTATGATGGTGCATTTTTACATTTGAGCAAATATCGTGGTTTGAACCAAAATTGTTTTCTTGATTTATTAGAATGCGTTAAACCCAATAGATGGATTGTAATTAGTGGGGATAAAACTGCTGGTGCTGCTTCAATGATGAAATGGGTCAAAACAATTGTTCCCATCACCAATAAATTGTCTAAAAATCATGGTCTTGTATTTTGGTTGCAAGTTCCTCAACAAATTGAGAGACATAACATTGCGCAATTGCGCTCACCACCGCTCACTTTTGGTAAATTTCAAACCACTTCTGGTATGTTCTCACACGGACGTATTGATCCAGGATCTGCTGCGCTTGCTTCTTATATGCTCAAAATTATTTCTGGAAAAACGGCTGATTTTGGTGCTGGATGGGGTTATCTTTCTCACGTTGCGCTTGAAAGAAGTGAAAAACTCACCGCTCTCGACCTTTATGAAGCAGACTACAATGCTTTGAGAGCAGCAAAACAGCACCTTAAATCCATAACAGCTCCTTTTCCAATTCATTTTTATTGGCATGACCTTGTACATGAACCTGTCACAAATCTATATGACACAATCATTTCAAATCCACCGTTTCACACACAACAAACAACAGATGTTTCATTAGGAAAAAATTTTATTATAAATGCTGCAAAGTGCTTAAAGCCAAGCGGCAGTCTGCTTTTTGTTGCAAACCGCCACCTGCCTTATGAAACATTATTAAAAAATATTTTCCGCACAGTGTTGATACATGAACAAGCCCATGGTTTCAAAATTATCGAAGCACGCAGATAAACAGAACAAGCAATAACTTTCAAAGAATAAAACGTGAAAGATCGATATCAGCAGCAAGCTCGCCAATAGATTTTCTCACATAAGCAGCATCAATTTTAAACGATGTTCCAGCTTTATCAGGTGCAGTGAAAGAAATCTCATCCAAAACGCGCTCCATCACTGTTTGCAAACGACGTGCCCCTATATTTTCAATCCTTGCATTTAAATCTACAGCAATATCTGCTAAAGCATCAATTGCATCATCGGTAATTTCCAAATGAACCTCTTCCGTTGCCATAAGAGCGATATATTGTTTAATCAAACTAGCTTCTGGTTCCGTTAGAATGCGCCGTAAATCTTCCCTTGTTAAAGGGTTCAGCTCCACACGGATGGGCAAACGTCCTTGAAGTTCCGGTAATAAATCAGATGGCTTGGAAACATGAAATGCACCTGAGGCAATAAAAAGAATATGATCTGTTTTGATTTGCCCATATTTTGTAGCAATTGTTGTTCCTTCAACCAAAGGCAAAAGATCCCGTTGAACGCCCTCACGCGAAACCGCAACACTTGCTCCACCATCCCTGGTTGCAATTTTATCAATTTCGTCGATAAAAACAATACCGTCATTTTCAGCAACACGAAGCGCCTCTTGAATAATTTGCTCCTGATCAAGGAGTTTTTCAGATTCATCATCAATGAGCGGTTTAAAAGAATCCTTTACTGTCGTCTTACGGACTTTTGTACGACTGCCCATTTTGCCCAAAATATCTGATAAATTCATAATACCCATTTGTGCCCCAGGCATACCAGGAATATCAAAGGTTGAAGCACTATTGCTATTATTATCGGCGACTTCAATTTCAATCTCTTTCTCATCCAATTCACCTTCACGCAATTTTTTACGAAAACTATCACGGGTAGCAGGACTTGCTGTTTTACCAACAAGGGCGTCTAAAACGCGCTCTTCAGCATTCACGTGAGCCTTTTCTTTTATTTCATCCCGTTTCTTTTCACGCACAAGAGAAATGGCAATTTCAACAAGATCTCGAATAATTTGCTCAACATCACGTCCCACATAACCAACTTCAGTAAATTTAGTCGCTTCTACTTTAACGAAGGGTGCTCCAGAAAGTTTTGCTAATCGACGTGCAATACCAGTTTTACCAACTCCTGTTGGCCCTATCATTAAAATATTTTTTGGCATAACTTCTTCACGCATCGGCTCATCAAGCTGTTGCCTACGCCACCGATTGCGCAATGCAATAGCTACAGAGCGTTTGGCATCATTTTGGCCAATAATAAAACGATCAAGTTCAGAAACAGTCTCACGAGGGGAAAATACAACACACATTTAAATAGCTTTCTCTAAAGAAGATAATTCTGCATCCAATGTTTCAATCGTAAAATGATCATTGGTGTAAACACAAATTTTAGCGGCAATAGTCATAGCTTTACGAGCAATAGTTTCTGCATCCAAATCCAAATCCATGAGTGCACGCGCTGCTGAAAGAGCAAAATTTCCTCCAGAGCCAATTGCCATAACCCCATCTTCTGGCTCTAAGACATCACCAAGCCCTGTTAGAGCCAAAGTTACTTTCTTATCAGCCACGAGCATCATTGCTTCGAGACGACGCAAATAGCGATCTGTTCTCCAATCTTTTGCAAGTTCCACACAAGCACGCATAAGCTGATCAGGATATTGTTCAAGCTTTGTTTCCAATCTCTCCAGTAATGTAAAAGCATCTGCCGTAGCACCTGCAAAACCAGCAATAACCACTCCGTTCTTTCCAAGACGACGCACTTTACGTGCATTGCCTTTCATAATTGTCTGTCCAAGAGAGACCTGACCATCACCGGCCATCACGACTTTTCCACCTTTTCGTACCGTAATAATTGTTGTACCATACATTATGTCTGGCTTATGTTCTGTCATAAGGAAACTCCTTAATATTAACTTTACTTTTTAATATTGATTTCTTTTCATACAATGTAAAACTCAATTACTATTGTCCTATTTAAGAACATATACAGCAAAACACAATGATTCAGCATAACTCAATTTGTTGAAAATGGAAAAATGATATCATTGTTGTCAATGTAAATTACTGCTAAATAGCTTTATATAAACAGTTTGTGCTTTTTAGAGGAAAATTATGAAAAAAATAGCCATAGGGACCTTAGGTGGAACAATTGCAATGACTGCTGATAGTTTTGGTCACATGCAACCGACTTTAACTTCAGATAACCTCATAAAAAGTGTTCCTGATTTAAATAACGTTGCTGATATTCATGCACAAACATTGATGCAAATACCAAGTGGATCTTTATCGTTTCAAATGCTTTTTGAAATAATTAAGTGGGCAAAACAACAAATAAACGCTGGTGCAGAAGGTATTGTTTTAACACAAGGGACTGATACTCTGGAAGAAACAGCTTTTTTTCTTTCTCTTTATTGGAAAGAAGCCGAACCACTCATCATAACCGGTGCTATGCGCATGCCTCATGAAGCAGGCGCCGATGGCCCCGTCAACATTTTAGCAGCCACTCGTGTCGCAGCAGCCACACAAAGTCGTAACAGGGGCGTTCTCGTTGTCATAAATGATGCAATTCATTCACCTTATTGGCTCTATAAAAGCCATACCGTCAAAGTCGAAACATTTCAATCAGGTCTTGCAGGTGTTTTAGGAACTATTTTAGAGGGAAAACTTATTTATTTCAATGATCGAAAATTTTTCCCAAAAACGTTTGATCTTCCCCAAAACCATGATCATCAAATTGCACTCCTCTATTCCTCTTTATCATCTGATGCAAAATTAATGAAACTATGCCTTGAAAGTGGGTATTATGCTGGAGTTGTTATTGCTGGTTTTGGTGCAGGACACTGTAGTTTTCAAGAAGCAGACCTTGTACAACAATATGCACAAAAAATACCAATCATTATTGCTAGTCGTTGTTGTAATGGCTCAACAACTCGTATAACTTATGGCTATAAAGGCTCCGAAATCGATATGATTGCTTCTGGTGCTCTCATGTCTGGTTATTTATCAGCCGTAAAAGCGCGTCTACTTTTATGGACTTTTTTGGCGCAAGGGCACTCATTAGCACAAATCCGTGCAAACTGGAATGACTGGACTATAAGTTAATGAAAAATGATCTACTATCTTAAAAGAAGAGAGCATGCAAAACAAAATTTACTTGAAAATGAAGCCGCTCATCTGTCTACTCTTAAATCAATTGCTGCTGCAAAAAATTCTCGACCAATACAAATGATTGATACGACTATACAAAAAATTAATCAGAAAGATAATCTGATCAAATCCGTTTCTGACCGATATTCACCCTATCGCGTTTTTACTGCACAAGAATGGTCAGAGTTTCGTGCAGACACACCTCTTACTTTGACTTTTGATGAAATTAAGCGTTTACGCTCTATTGATGATCCTATTGATCTTAAAGAAGTCCAACGCATTTATCTTTCTTTATCGCGTCTATTATCATGCCATGTTGAAGCAGTACAGGAACTTTTTCACAAACGTCAGCAGTTTCTCCATCAAGAAGAGAGTAGAAAAACGCCCTTTATTATTGGAATTGCTGGTTCTGTAGCTGTAGGAAAATCAACCACGGCTCGCATTCTTCAAGAACTGTTGAAAAGATGGACATCTAGCCTTAAAGTTGATCTAATCACAACGGATGGTTTTCTCTATCCTAACGCAATCTTACAGCAAAAAAATCGAATGAATCGCAAAGGATTTCCTGATTCCTATGACATTAAAAAGTTGCTGTGCTTTCTTTCGGCTATAAAAGCAGGTATCGGAAATGTCCGTGCCCCGCTTTACTCACATATGATCTATGATGTTCTAGAAAATCAGACTATTACCATTGATCGTCCTGATATTTTAATTGTTGAAGGTATTAATGTATTACAGGTCAGTGATCTTCCTAAAGATGGAAAAGCTATTCCTTTCGTATCAGATTTTTTTGATTTTTCAATCTATGTCGATGCTGAAACAGAAGTCATTCGTCACTGGTATTTGGAGCGCTTTAAACGTTTGCGTAAAACAGCTTTTCAAAATCCTGAATCCTATTTTCATCGTTATGCCCATCTCAATGAAAAAGAAGCTTCAAAAATCGCTGAGGATCTTTGGCAAACGATTAATTTAAAAAATTTACAGGAAAATATATTGCCAACACGACCACGGTCCAATCTCATTCTACGAAAGGGAAAAAATCATTTGGTCGAATATGTCGCACTTAGACGACTATAAGGATCTCATAACTATGCAGCACCACCACATTCATTTTACCTCAACACGTATCGATAACAGTTGCCCTATCATCTTGGTAAACCAAAGAACTCTTGCCAACTTATCACTTGATGCGTCAACAACAGCATGGATAAAAGTTAATGACTTTACTGGTAAAGCGGGACAAATACTCTTTATTCCTCACGAAACGGGGCATTTAAAAAAAGTTTTATTTGGAATTGGCAATGGTAACGATCCTTTTATCACAGGAGTTCTTGCTCAAAAACTTCCTGCTGGTCAATGGCATTTAGAAGGTACAACCTCTGATGAAATAAATACCTATCTTGGATTAGCATTCGGTAGCTATCAATTTAATCGCTATCGTCAAAATTCTTCTTTCAAATCATTATCTATCCATGTCAATGAGGCTATTGATCTTAATGAACTCCAACGAATTTATGAAGCTGTCTTTTTCGTCCGTGATCTCATTAATATTCCAGCCAATGATATGAACCCTGATACTCTCGAAAAAGAAGCTCGAAAACTAGGAAAAACCTATGGTGCTCATATCAAAAGTATTTGTGGAGACGATCTCTTAACCCATAACTTTC
Organism: Bartonella sp. AP57NXGY; assembly: GCF_042195805.1. NCBI lineage: Bacteria > Pseudomonadati > Pseudomonadota > Alphaproteobacteria > Hyphomicrobiales > Bartonellaceae > Bartonella > Bartonella sp. AP57NXGY. The sequence goes on from NZ_JBHIOZ010000002.1 coordinate 54,492, forward strand.
CGATGATTCATGCTGTAGGACGAGCAGGCAGCACTGCACCACGACTGATTGAGTTACTCTGGGGGCAAGAACATCATCCTAAAATAACGTTGGTGGGCAAAGGCGTAACTTTTGATACTGGAGGCCTCGATATTAAATCAGCCAATAACATGTTGCTTATGAAAAAAGACATGGGGGGTGGAGCAAACGTTTTGGGATTGGCTAAACTTATCATGGATGCAAAATTGCCTTTCCGTTTACGCGTTTTGATTCCAGCTGTAGAAAATGCAATTTCTGCGAATGCTTACCGACCAGGTGATATTCTTAAAAGTCGTAAAGGTTTAAGTGTTGAAGTAGGTAATACAGATGCTGAAGGGCGCCTTGTCCTTGCCGATGCACTCGCCTATGGTGATGAAGAAAGTCCACAATTCATGCTTTGTATGGCTACTTTAACAGGGGCAGCGCGTATAGCATTAGGACCAGATCTTCCCGCATTTTATTGTAATGATTCAATATGGGCACAACAAATTTCTGAATCTGCTCACGCTGTCTTTGATCCTCTTTGGCAAATGCCCCTTTGGAAACCTTACCAAGAGATGTTATCATCACCAATTGCCGATCTTAACAATGTAACTGGAAATAGCTTTGCTGGTTCTATAACGGCTGCTTTATTTCTTAATTCTTTTGTTGAAAAAGCTGAA